>CAYFZQ010000026.1:0-20593 GCA_964347825.1 uncultured Candidatus Bathyarchaeia archaeon
GTTTTGCCCTAGCCCAGCTTTCTGCCCAAAACCTCTGCAGCCACTGAGAGGGCGTCCGTAGCGTCAGCTACGGGGGGCGAATAGGCATGATCGAACAAGACCAAATCCTTGGCAGAGGCCCCTTTCTGTATGGCTAAAGAAATCGCGTCAATGCGTGGGCTGACTTCCTTGCTGCTTATGATCTGGGCGCCGACAAGTCTACCATTAATTCTATCGGTAACTAGCTTAACTCGAACCGAGAGCTTCTCAGGATAGCACAACGCCCTAGCTGGCGCTCTCACGCTGGCCGAAACGCAGTCCATTCCGGACTTCTGAGCATATGATTCTGTGAGACCTGTGGAAGCTATTTCCGTGTCGAAAAGTCGCGTTATACTCGCACCCAAAATCTTGGGATAGATCATGGATCCGTTGGCAGCATTTGTTCCAGCCACTTTTCCTTGTCGAATCGCGTTGGTTCCCAACTGAGAAATCGCCGGTTTACCAGTTATGGCGTTCACGCATTGGACGCAGTCCCCAGCGGCAAACACTCCTCTGACATTAGTCTCCATACGGTTGTTGACTTGGATCAATTTGGTTTCGCCCAGTTCAACGCCCATTTGCTGGGCTAGTCGGGTTCTGGCGCGTACTCCAGTGGCCATGATAACCATGTCTGCCTGGATGTGGTGGGGATCGGCACGAACGCCTTTCACGCGGTCTTCACCAAGGATTTCCGATACGCCGGTTCCCAGCATAAATTGAATTCCCTCGCTTTCCAATTTCGCTTGGACCTCCTCAGCTAGTTCCGGATCCAACACGCCGTCAAGAATCTGGGGAAGGAGTTCGATCACCGTAACAAGCAATCCCTGTTTCTTCAATGCTGCTGCCATCTCGAGGCCGACTAGTCTTGCACCTACGATCACGACGGAGTCGGCGTTCTTGGCGCGCTCCAGAATCTGCCTTCCATCTTCCAAGGTTCTCACCCCGTACACTTCTGGAAGCTTGTGTCCTCGTACGGGAACGATGAAGGGGTCGGCTCCAGTCGCGATGACGAGAGAATCAAAATGGATCTGCTGCTCCTTGCCCTGCCTATCCACGATCGTGACTTCGTTGGCTGAGGAATCCAAGTTTGTTGCTCTAGTTTCTGTTCGAAGGTCGATTTTCATCATCTTGTAATGGTTGAGCGGAAAGTGTATGAGGTCCCCGAAATCAGGGATATCCCCCTGAATAACATAGGGAATGCCACCACGCTCGTACATCGGATGCTTGCCTTCTTCGATAACGATAACGTGCGATTTTCTGGCAGTCTTCCTCGCAGAAAATGCGGCAGCCCAACCCGCTGCGCCACAGCCTACGACTACAATTTTCCTGTTCATCCTTCGGTCGATTCAGAGATGCAAGTCTAGCCTAATAACCTTGCAGACGGGGACCAACGTTTCTCGACATTCCCGAAGCTGAGAATCTTGTCCAACCTCAAACGCGCACGGTTCTACATGCAGTCCCCCAAACGACATGCATGCTTCTACAGAACGTTCAAACCCTGCAAGATGTGGACTATGATAACCAGATAGAATGATAGAGTTATGCTGACATGAAAGAACCTGTTAAGATGCGGTTTGATGCTCTTCAGAATCTGGAATCTATGTAGGAAACCGCTTGCAACCAGAAAGGGCATGATTATGTACAGCACTAGCCCCGTTCCTAAGTCAGGGAAGAATCTTGGTGGTCTACCAACTTGTTGGGCAAAATGGATGGATATGAGTAGAAAAGAAATCAAGTTCCCAAACACATGAATCCTGAGCAATGCCTTCAATTTCTTGGGATGTCTGCGCTTCAAAACATAGTATGCAGGTGCAAGAAAAGCTATGAAAAGAGTCCCAATCCAACTGAGCCAATGGGTGAAACGGAATGAACCAACAAAGAAATTCAATTGCAGCCAACGAGAGTATGTAGCAACGGAAAGGAGGATTGTCACCACTATCATCGTTGTTGCTATCCAGAAATCTGCGTCTCTCAGATATTTCAAAAGAGCAACCTCACAGCCTAATGGTTATTTTGAGCTTCATAAACTTCATATATCTCTTTTGGGCGCACGGAATTTCTAAGTCTCTTGAGGAATCCTTTAAGCAATCTCTGGATTTATGGTAGTGGAGTGCGTGAGGAAAAACTAAAAAGCGAGCAGTTCATGGCATGGTAGCCATGGAGAAGGTAGGATGATTAAAGAAATCGATAATGTATCGATTGTCGTGGATGACTTGAAGTCTGCGGTTGAATGGTACAGAGACGTTTTGGGCTTGAGGCACAAGTTCACTGAAGAGAGTATTCAATGGGCTGAGATGGACTCGGGCGGACGGAGTTCACTGGGGTTGAAAACAGAGGGAAATCCTTCAGTATGTTTTGTCGTAACTGACTTGGAAGAAGAAATGAAAAGGTTGAGAGTGAAGGGAGTAAGTTTTGACGAGGTTGTTGACCTTCCTGGCGGCGTTGGCAGAGTCACAAGCTTTGAAGATCCCTGGGGAAACAAAATAGATTTTTACGAACCTCCAAAAAAGTAGCGACGCGCTCATGCATGCATCATCGATTCAGCTCTTTCCAGCAAATATCGTCAAATTGCATGTATGCAGTGTTGTCCTTCTTTCATGTTCTTTCTGACTGCGCGCGCTTCTCTAAGATTTCTATCTCGTGACGTAGATTTTCTGATAATCCTCAAACAGACCCATCTCATTGGTCTGTAGAACACGTGTAAGCTCAATAGAATTAGGAATGGGGCCAGCAAAGCTTCGTGGAGTCTGAAGGACAAGTTTTTGCTCAACAGACCAAATGTTAACTCCTCGATTATTCGAAATTGGGTAATGCCTAATCCAGTAAGCAGATAGACAAGTGTCAATCCAAAGAGAACCCAATCTAACGCTTTCCTAGCCAGACTCTGACGCATTCTATCTCCCTTCAAGTTTCATCTCAGTACCAAGATTCTGGAATAAGATAATAAATCCGTCTCAAATCTCAGGGAATATCTGCTTCGTTGGAAAAGCCCCGGCTTTCCCAATACCCCCGATAGTCATCATTGTCGGAGAGTTCAATAGCTGTTATCCACTTGATCCACTTGTAACCGAGCTTGCTCTCCGCGACAAGTTGGAATGGGAACCCTCTTTCAGGAGGGAGGGTTATACCGTTCATCTTGTAGGCCATCAATATGTCGTTGCTGACAATGTAGTCCAGAGGCAGAGACGTTGAATACCCGTCATAGGCATAGAATATCACAACCGTGGCTGTTGGCATGACCCCTACTTCGTCCAGCAGATCTTTCAAGAGAACACCTTCCCAAAGTATTGTCACATCCCACCCTTCGACACAATAAAGCGTGACAACCTTTTCGTAATGGTGATAGCTATCGATAATATCAGCATAGGTGTACACTTTTTCACTATCCACGAGACCAGTTATAGTGAGTCTGTAGCTTTCGTTGTCCACAAACTGTGGTCCCTTTATCGAATTCTCTCTAAAGTCAGTTGTTGACGAGAGTCTCTGTCCATTGTATTCTCTGATTTCTACGGAGTCCAAAGGACTAGGATCGTCTGCTGATTGATTCCTGAGAAACCAGACTCCTGCAAAAGCCGTCACGAGTGTAATTGACACCATCAAGATACCGATTAGGAGTAGTGTTCTATTTTCGATTGGTTACACCTACCTGCCAGTCTATATGACAAGCGTCATACTAATACGTTTTGCAGTACATGCGATGAATGCATGCGGGATGTCGAGTGGTATGCGCATCGAACTTCTTCACATCTGGTAGTAGTTAATCCGGCTTCGCGTTTTTCGGAAGACAGTCTATCTTATTAGATAACGTCTTGATATACACTGCAAGGTGTTTGTGATGGCAAAATTCAGAGTGGAAGTGGATAGGCACACTTGTCAGGGGTTCGGGGCGTGTGTGGAATTGTGTCCCAACTTCTTTGCACTCGCAGATGCAGACGGTAAAACAACCATTGAAGGAGGCAAGGAAGTCATGAAGAAAGATGAGGTCGTAGCTGAAACCTTGGAACTGGACGATCTCGAATGCATCAGAGAAGCTGCTGAGGCCTGTCCCTTCGTGGCCATCCACATCGTCGACTTGGAGACCGGGGAGAAACTCGTCTAGGCTTTTGGTGGCCGATATGATGAAGAACAGAATCTCGGTGATCGTCGGAGGCGAGGCAGGAGCCGGAATAACCCGATCCGGATTTCTCTTCGCTAAAGCGTGCCTCAGGGGGGGACTTCATGTTTTTGGCGCGAACGACTACCAATCCCTCATCAGAGGAGGGCACAACTTCTATATCACAAGGGTCGACGCCGGGAACATTTACTCTCAACACGACACCATCGATCTACTCGTAGCTCTGAACAAGGAGACCATCCTTCTCCACAAAGAAGAGCTTGTGCCCGGCGGAGGGATCGTCTACGACGGGGAAGACACAGCCGCATGCATGCATGAAGGCTTTGGAAAAAAGTCTTGAATGGGGCGATCGAATACCCATTGGCGTCTTCTACAAGGAAGAAAGATCCACGTACCGTGACAATCTTCCTCACGTGAAAGGGAGAGCGCTCACTGAATTGCCGATTGACGATGTGGACATTAGCTCGATTCTTGAGAGCATGATGTAGCTAAGGCTCGCATGAATGCATGTGTGCAGAGGCTCTCCTAAGGTAGATGTACGGCGAACTCGCAAGCGGTATCTCCCTTGAGAAGGGATTTTCGGATTTCTACTCTGACTGGTTTTCTAAGGATTCCTTCCCACTGCTGACGGTACCACCCAGCTCCGCAATAACAGAAGGTGGGTGATATTCCAGTGTTCAAATGGTTTCGTACCATTGCGCAATGGCAATAGTACTTCCGTTTTTCATCTGGGTCAGTTGCCGTTTTGTAGTTTTCCGCGTCAAACGGGATCTTCTTAACGTGGATGGTTTTTCCTTCCCTTCGGGGCTTCTCATACCAGGCGGTATCCTTATGCATGGCGTTGATGACTTCGTCTAGGTCACGGGTTTTTCTGTATATTGCCTGCAATTCGGTAATTCGCTTCTTGGAGAAATCGTGAGCGCAACAAGATAGTATGTCGTACTTTTGCTCGTCGCCCGCAAGCTTGTCCAGTCGTCCAATTGCATCTCTGATCCACTTGGCGCGTTCATCAATGGTAGATTCGAGCGTGAATGACACACCACTGCCCTGCATGATCTTTTTTCGCGCTTCAGGACCAAGCACACGGTCTACGTTCTTGGCAAGTCGGTCGTCCCACCTGTGCAACACCGCTTGGATTTCAACAACATTCTCCTCAGGATTCTCGGGATCGGGTTTGAGAGTGATCTCCCTTCCGAAATTTGTAGCTGCAATTCCATGTTCTCTGAAGTAGTCATAGAGCTTTCGATAGCTCTCCACCATCTTCTCAGTGGGTCCATAATGGACAAGTGAAAGCACATCCACGCTTTTCAGCGTCCTGCTCTTGACTTCCCCTTTCTCGACGGGGTCGGTCACTGGAAGACAGACCTCGACCTGAATGCCATCGCTATACACGCCGTAATCGTAAAGAGTGATCGGGTCACCGCAGACTTGGTCCTTGCACACAGGAAAAAGTCTTTCAAACATTAACGGTATCTTCTTACGCTCATAATCATCTCGGAAGCATATCCCAGCAACGAGCATTTCTTTGGTCTTCTTTCTGGCAATTCCCGCTTCCTGTAAAATCATTGAAACCTCCTCAGACATGTAGAAGATGAACAAGCGCTCTCTCCGCATTTATCTGTTAAACCGTCATATGACGTATCCAACTCCTTGCGTGAGATTGTGCGCGCGTCGGCCTCGTTGGCTACTTCTTGGTCACAAGGTAGACTCCTGCAAGGATGAGAAGCCCTCCCAACAGAATGAAAATGGTTAGCTCCTCTCCAACTACTGTTACTGCCAGCAACGCAGTTACTAGTGGTTCCGCAAACAGAAATGAACTGGTCACGGCAGCGCCGATTTGTCTTACTGCATGAAACCAAATATAGTATCCAAGCAAGGAACAGCCAAGAGCTAGGAAAAGGATCGCGAGCCAGCTGTTGAGGCTCAAGGTGAGGATCTGCTGAAGTGAGCCTTCAGCTAAGGAGAACGGGACTAAGGACAACCCTCCGAGTATGCTCACGTAGCCTACAATGAGAAAAGGATTGTATTTCCTCATCATCCTTTTTCCTACTATCGTGTGTGCGGTCCAAAGAAGAGGCGTTGAAAGCAGAATGAGGCTTCCGATGAAGAATTCTCTCCCGCTTTGATAGCTCAAGCTACCGCCAGCAATTACCGTGAGGGTTCCCGTAGCAGCGATTCCAATTCCAAGAATCTGCCTTCTATCAAGGTGTTCCTTGAGCAACGCGGTGGAGGCAACCGAAATGAGAATCGGCGAAAGGAGACAGACGAAGATTGCGGCAGTGGCGGCGCCTGCCATCTGGATGCCTGTATACTGAGCAATGAAGAAGAAGGTCACACCTGAGAGGGCGAGAAGCCATAGAATGGCTATTTCTTTCTTCTCAACGAGAAGCCTGCTGTGCGCCGCCGCTTTTCGCTTAAAGAGAAGAGCAACAAAGAACAGTCCACCGGCAATCAAAAATCGGAACGTCGCTACCGCAACTGGCGTCAATCCTTCTCTCAGCACGATCTTAACCACGACAAATGAACTCCCCCAAATGATTATCAGGATTGTCATCAGAAATGTATTCACCAATCCAATTGTTCTGGTCGCCATATTGAACATTCTCCGGTTGAATCCTATGGCGTCAATTCGCCAACTCGAGAGGAAAGTTGCTTTGACTCTATTCGCAATTCTTGGTCTACAGCGGATTTAAAGTAGTCTGTGGGTGAAACTGCGAGAATGCTGATTTCAATCGAAGAGAGAATGCAACGAACGGCGAATTGGAGCCTAGCACATTTAGAACTACCTTGGAATGTTGCCTGACAAAGCAAGAAAGACCTATATGAACTCGACAGCGAGTTCTCTACCACTTGACAAAGAGGGAATCATAAGGAGGAGTCGATTGTGAGTTATGAGAAAGACTTTTCGTTAACGAAGCTCAACAAACCGAAGGACTGGGCAAAGTTGCCTGACATGGCCAAAAAGCACGTGCCTATAATTGAAGCACCTGAAGAAGTTGAGGCCAAAAAAGCATTCACCGTGAAAGTCAAGGTCGGTGGCATCGACGGCGTCGAGCATCCTAATACCTTAGGCCATTGGGTGAATTGGGTCAAGCTCTATGCGGGAGAACGGCTGATATCCAGAGTAGAGTTCGCCCCTGAGATGTGCGATAACTATGCATTGACTTTGACTGCCACCTTGAACGAGACTGCTACGTTGCGGGCACAAGAGTTCTGCAACTTGCATGGGGTATGGGAAGGCAAAGAGAAAAAAGTCATAGTTAAGTGATCGCGTGGCTTCACCTAGTCGCGTTCCACATGCAGCGAGCCCTGCTGGCGGAATGGTTACTATGGATTATTCGGCTGCCCCTTTGGCACAGTAGTAAGTTTTTGAGAGTTCGTAATCCATGTAGACTTGGCAAGAGGGGCATAGGCATCCATTCCTTGCGATTTTCTTTCGGCTCTTTTCTCTCGCGCAGAAAAGCCATTCGTCTGTTCCCGGATAGCTTGGACAGCTGCCGCAGAAATCCCTGCACGTCCCCTCATTTTTCTCATTTTCGTCTACTTTCATTGCTCATCATACCATGATTCTTTTCGTTTCACCTAATAATCATTTCCCGATGGCCGAGCATATTGGCTACCAATACATTGGAACAATTTCTCCTCACTGAAAAATGGATTAGATGAATAGTCTATTCCAATGTCTTGAAAAGAGAGAACCACTGAATGTCCCACACTATCTTAGAATTGGAGGCGCAGACGCACCAAGTAGGTCCAGCTGCGAATTCGAAAGTTTTTTATTCGTTTCAACGGACCTAAGTGGCGGTGGTTTATGTGGGAAAGAAAGGAAGAGAAATAGTGAATGTTGACATTCAAGAGCTGTTGAAGGATCTGAACAGCGCCTACGCAGACGAATGGATAGCCCACTTCTACTATACGTGGGCTGCCGATTTCATCGAAGGCCCAGACTACCCGACAGTGGCCAGCGAACTGGACAGAATCGCAAAAGATGAGTTTGAGCATATGTCCGAACTATCTGACAGGATCTTCGAATTGGGAGGAGAACCTGAAAGAGATATCGAAGATTTGCAGAGGATAGCCACGTGCAAGAAGGTCGTGTTCCCAAAGAACGAAAGAGACCTTGAGAGTGTCCTAAAAGCAGTAGCCGACGCTGAGGGTTGCGCAATTGATGTATATACTAAGCTGATCAAGAAGCTATCTGCCTGCTACGAAAAGGACGTACGAACCTTCCACTTGATTGAGCACATTCTCTCAGAAGAAATCCAACACGAAGAAGCCTTCGAGAATCTGATGGAGAAGAAGAGAAAGTAGCCATCGAAGCCAATTTCGGAATCTATTTTCTGTGATTCTCAGTTCTCTAGGGTGGGTTATCCGCCTGGGGCTCCATGAAAGGGCACGTTTCGCCACAGGAATTCCCACCAGTCTTCTTCCGTGATGGTCTCTCCTCTTACGACAATCTCCATAATTTTGTTCAAGAGTTCGTGGTGTCTCTTCTCATCGGACAATATGGATTCGAGTAGAAACTTCAACTTCTGGTTTCTCGTCTTCTCAATGACAGGACTCAACCGCTTCATCATTCTCTCTTCATACATGATGTGTTTCTTCACGGTTTCTCTCAGATGATCGAACTCCTCTTCCGTCACGGCTGGTGTGGTGACAGCAATCTGTTTCGCGGCCTGATAAATCTCAGCGTGCTTTTTCGAGTCTAACGAGATTCCCTTGAGAACACTGTTGACGACAGGATTCTTCAATCCCTCCAGCGCTTGGTTCAAGGATTCAGCGACCTCTTCTTCCAGCTTTATCTGTTTTTCGAAGAATTCTCCTAGTTTTTTATGATCAGAACTCATGAAATCGACCTCGACCCACGTATCTTGCCAGTTCTATTAAGTCTTGTGCGTGCGCTTTCTTTGAGTTTTGTAGCCAAAGAACTACGCGATATGACGGCGGCCACGCGGAAGCTCGTTCGAATTGTAAGATCGTTCCAGAAATGTATATTAAGTATGGCGCGTCTCATCTATATGACGCGCGTCATAGACCACATTGCAGGAAAACCGGTTCACAAAGCCGTTTTGTGACATGCGTCCAAGGGGGTCTCAACACGTATGGTTGCTGAAGTGAGCTCAAGTCAAGGTTTCGAAAAGAAGTCACAGAGCAGTCTGGAGATCATCGAGACTCTGAAGCAGATAGATAGCCTTTGCAACAGTTGTCGCCCTCTCACGCCTACCGTTTGCATTGAGCACTGCGAACTGTGGAGAACGAAAAACCAGCTCTTGGAGATGAACAGAGGGCTCTGTGCCAGCGATTATGAGAATGAGTTGTTCAATGCCTTGAAAAACGAACGGCGATTGGCGGTCATCGACGCCCTTTCGGAACGTTCCCGCACTGCTACGGAGCTACAGGAGTATTTGAAGAGCAGAGGATACTATCACAGCCAGCAGACCATAATCAGCGAATACGTCGGACCACTTTTAGGCATAGGGTTTGTGAGCAAAGATGCTGAAGACTACAGTCTAACGTTATATGGTCAGCGGTTTTCCCTTCTCCTAGATTCGTTTGATGGAGAGAATCCACTGCCACCGCATTCGAGTTGCTATGAAGAGATGATTTTGAGAGAGCTAAAGATCGGATCGAAATCGTACGCAGAACTTGCAGAAGCAGCACAAACAGATGGTCTGTCACGGCCTCTCAAAAGGCTAGTGGAGCAGGGACTGGTCACAAAAAGCGAATCCTCCACATACGTCTTCTATTTCAGAACCAAAAAAGTGCCCAAGAAGCCTTTCTCGCCCACAGAGAGAAGAATCTACGAAGCCATACCCGCGGAAGGCATAGACACACAGGAACTATCCACGAAAGTGGGTATAACCCTTAGAAGAACCTACAAATATCTACGAAGGCTGAGGAAGAGGTGGCTTGTATTCTCTCGAAAGAAACCTAGAACTTACGAGCTGACCCCCTCTGGGATGAAACTTGCCGATTTCCTCGAAGAAACAGAGAATCTCGTCTCCGAAGCGTTGAAGGCTTCGGTTTTTCTGCTTGAGCGGATACAAGAAGCCACACATACGTACCCCTCCTCGCCTGTGGGGGAGCCTTCGAAGCCGCTTCAGCAACCCGCTTCCTAGAATTTGGAAAGACACACGCGTGTTTAGCAAAGTATAAATATGACGGACGTCATAGTTGATCTCTCGGATCGGGCTGTACAATAACTGGCTGTCCGCGCGAACCCGCCATTTCTCAGTTTCTGAAGGCTGATGAGCAGAACTCCAAGCATCTCCGGTGCATTCTTACCTATGATGTTCCGCCATCTCCTCGTTAAATGGTAATCCCAAAATGTCTGTGATTGCTTGTTCAGCTTGTTCAAGGGATCTTGTTCTCGGATCATTCAAGAGCCATTCAAGTAGCAGGTCTCGGCCGCCTTCTAGAAAGGCTTCCAGAGCCCACTCCATTCTCACCATTCGCGGGATCAGCACGTGCAACATCAAACGTTTCGGCAGTTCACCGACGTGTATTCTTTGGACGCCTTTTCTGTTCACGATCGCTGGAACTTCTACAACGACATCATTAGGTATGCCGCGGATCGCGCCGTCGTTAGGGACATTGATTTGAAACACGTGTTTCTTGTCATTGACGAGAGCGTCAACAAGCGGTATGTGCTGTTCTCCGCTCGTGAAGGGTGAGAGCACACTCGTGACTGGAATTGATGGATTTCCATGGGTCCTGATCATTCGGTTCATTCGTCTTCGTAGATATTGTAGATAGAGCGCCCAGCCAATCTCGGAATCAAACCCACCCAATGGACCGTACCATCTTTTCTTGGTCTCAAGATCGGCGTGATACTTCCATCCCCCGCTTCTGGCGGTGTCGCCTATGGGGAATAGTCCGAATCTCTTGTACATATCGACGGCTGCGGGGGACGTCTCTACGTCGTGGTATTTGGGGGTCCAGTCTTTCCAGTAAGTCTGTGACCTAGTTTCTACCCATTTCTCAAGAAGCGGGTAGGCATCTTCACCGCTATAGAGAAAAGAAGTCATCCAGATGCAGTGGTTGAAACCTATAGATTGGACACGAAGGTTTCTAAGTTTGAGCCTGATAATCTCTGCGATTCTTTGGTATCCAAAATGCCCGTGACACAGACCTAGCACCTTCAGTTTGGTCTCCCGGGTCAGAAGCGTACATCCTTCAAAGACAGGGTTTGCGGTCTGAAACAGCCAAGCTTCTGGACAAATGTCTTCGATGTCTTTCGCGATGTCCATGAATAGCTTTAGTTGATTGTAGCCGCCTATCGTGTAGTAGTCGGAGACCATGTTGAAGTCGACGCTGTCTATGCCTCTGTAGTATCCACGCTTTTCCGCCACCATTCGCTGCGTCTCATAGTTCTCGTGTCCACCGGCTAAGGCTGTGTTGAAGACAAAATCTGCATCTTGTAATGCGTCCTTTCTATTGGTGGTCTTTTCGAATGCAATATCTGCGTTGGTCTCGACGGCGTATCTCTTCGCTAGCCCGTGTATTACGTTGAGGCGTTCTGTGTCGATGTCCACTAGCGAAGCTGTGGTGCCTCGAAGGCTTTTAGTCAGACACAGATCTTTAACCAGATTTGCGGACCACGCCATACTGCCGGCGCCTACTATGACTATTTTGACCATCTAATGGCTCCCTTCGTTCATTATGCATTTGCGGGGTGCTGCGATCAGACCTGAATCTGGCCTCCAGGTTCGAGGGGAATTACTTCGATTTCAGATTGAGTTTCCACTTCCTGCTTGAATTCCCTTGGATCTGTGTTGAAATAGTGCATCGGGACGACGTATTTCGGCTTGATTGTAGGGACGGCTTCGGCGGCTTCGTGATTATCCATGGTATAGGTGCCGTCGGTTGGGAGGAGTGCTAGGTGGATGCCTTTGAGCTTTTTCATCTTTGGGATGAAGTCTGTGTCGCCAGCATAATAGATCGTCTTTCCGTCTAATGTTATCAAATATGCGACTCCTAGACCTTTAGGATGAAAGGGGGTTCCGGAGGACCTGAATCTTCTGTGATTGTAGGCTTCCACGGCCTCTACGGTGATGTTGGCGAACGTAGTCTTCTCACCGGGTATGAGCGAGGTGATGCCGATTTGGATGGTTGCGGCGCAATCGCGGGGAGCAATGACCAAGGTAGCTTCTTTTCGAATCTTTTCTATCTTGGAAGCGTCGCAGTGGTCAAAATGGGAATGGGACACTAGTATCAAATCGGCTTTCTTCTTGTATTCGCCCCTATAGGGATCGATGTAGATGATTGTGTTAGCCGCATCGATTCTGAAGCTTGCATGGCCGAGCTACGTGACAGCGATCTGCATATGTTACATACCACCCTGCTAGACTGAACGGCTTTGAAGAAAATAAGCATACGGACTTGTGCTTTGAGAGTCGTGCGCGGAGCGTCATGCGTGAGGCCTAGCTTCTAGTGCTCGCCAGGTGCCTTTGGGTACCCCTCCTCTTCGAGCTGAATCGTTGTGTGGTCTATTCCAAACTCTTCCTTTAGCATATGAATGAGAGTCCAAGTCAGCGCCTTTCTGTCCGTTCCTTCTTTGATCACTACGTGACCGCTCATACAGCACATTTTGGTCGGGGTAATGGCCCACACATGAAGATCATGGACGCCTTCCACGTCTGCCACTTGGAGCATCCGATGCTTCAGCGCTTCTACGTCGATGTGGGGGGGCGCCCCTTCGAGGAGGACGTTGAGTGAGTCGCGGACCAGGGTTCCAGAGCTGTAGAAGATCAATACGCCGATCATCATGCTGATCAAAGGGTCTATCTGATACCATCCGGTGAAGAGCATGATCACTCCTGCAGAGATTGCGCCTACGGACCCCAGGACGTCAGCTACAACATGTAGAAAGGCGCCCTTAACGTTGAGACTCATATCCTTTGTTCGTGAAAGGGTTGCTGCAGATAAGCCGTTGGCTACCAATCCTAGGACCGCGATGATTAACATGTTTAGGCTTTCCACTTCAGCAGGGTACTGGAATCGCTGAATGGCTTGATAGAAGATGAAGACTGCAACGGCCCACAAGAAGATGCCGTTCAAAAACGCTGCGAGGATTTCTGCACGATAGTAACCGTATGTTCTTTGCGCTGAGACGGGTCGCAAGGCAAGCCCTGCTGCCAAGAGCGCAAAGACCAACGCTAGGATGTGATTGAGCATGTGCCACGCGTCCGTTAGAAGAGCGAGACTGTTTGTGAGTATCCCTCCAACTAGTTCGATAACAAAGAAAGCGACAGTGATGCCCAGAGCAACTCCCAGATATCTTGTCCCTGCGGGGCGATGGAGGTGTTCATGCATCCGAATGCGCTCTCCGAAGTAGCTACTATAGATCTGGCGCTATTAAACCTAGATTCTCTGCCAGCGCTAAAGGATTAATAGCAGGTAAGAAACTTACCAAGGAACCGTGGAACCGTGTTGTCTGGTCTGATGGAAATTGTCATCGCCACAGGGGTGGCAAGCCTTTTCTCACTGATTGGGATCTATGCCCTATCGCTGAAAGAGAACACATTGCACAAAATCCTATTGGTGCTTGTCGCTTTCTCCGCCGGATCAATTCTTGGCGCTGCGTACTTTGACCTTCTCCCCGAGGCTATCGAACTCTTTGACGCACAGGCGGTAGTGTATATCTACATCACCCTGGGATTCATTTTGTTCTTCTTTCTTGAGCGCTTCATTTACTGGTATCATGGGCACGGTCACAAGAGTGACCTATCTGCTGAGACTGCTGAGCGAGCGTCCACCAAGGGGTTTGCCTATCTCAACCTGGTCGGGGACGGAGTCCACAACTTTGTTGACGGGATGGTGATCGCTGCCAGCTTCCTAGTCGGATTCCCAGTAGGCCTAGCGACAACCGTCGCGATCATCTTCCATGAACTCCCGCAGGAAATGGGTGATTATGGAATTCTGGTCTATGCTGGATTCAAGCGGACTAGCGCTTTGCTGCTGAATTTTGCAGTAGCCCTAACGGTTGTATTGGGCGGCGTCGCTGCCAGCTTCATTATCGAGTTGGTTGAAGCATTGAGTGGATTGTTGATCGCCTTTTCAGCAGGCGGCTTCATCTATTTGGCGGCTTCGGAGCTGATTCCAGAATTGCATAAAGAGAAGAGTCTCAGGAAATCCGCGGTTCAGTTTCTGGTGTTCCTTCTGGGAATCGTGCTCATCTGGTCACTAGGTTTGATTTTTCCAGAATAGAACGGACTATCAGTATGATACGGATGCACATTTACTTCTATCAACTACGCTGTTCATCTACATACACTTCCAGGTGTCCTCTGAACGCGCTGGCTTCCTAACCTTTATATCTGCAGAGAACTCTTGTGGGATAGCTGAAAATCACAAAGGTGCTGTCTTTGAGCGAACGATGGATAGACGTTTCCGAAAAGATCCTTGATCAGATCAAAACCATGGAAAAGGCCAAAGACAAAGACCGCCTAGAACTGGTAAGGGCCTTACGCTTCATGCTGAACGCCTTACAGCGAAGCCTGCTGGGGTGGATGCAGTGGGTGAACAATCCGGATATCATGACCCGGTTCACCCAGGACGACCTCGAGAAGATGAACAAGAAGATGGCCGACTTCACCCGATCCTTCATCAAATACGATTTGGAAGCCACCAAGTCTGGAGCTCAAAGAGGCCTGAAAGAGAAAAAGAAGCTGAAGAAGAAGAAAAAAGAAGAGCGCGATGACGTCTTCTACGTCTGAACACCAGTCAGAGGGCTAGAGATCGCTCATCAATACTGCAGCCCCCTAATCAGAGTATTGTCGAGGCTCAAGTGAAGACAAGGAAGATTAATATCGGGGAATTTCAGATTCTCACGCAGTGAGCTTGGCATGTCTCCAGTCAAATTGTTAGAGAACACTTACTGGGTTGGTGCTGTCGATTGGAATATCAGGCACTTCCATGGTTTTACCTACTCGACGCATCGTGGAACCACGTACAATGCCTATTTGATTCAAGACCAAAAGACCGCGCTGATCGATACAGTGCACAACTCCTTCGCGGAAGAGATGATTGGACGAATCAAGGCGATCATTGACCCTTCCAAGATAAACTACATCGTAGCGAACCATGTTGAATCAGATCACTCTGGCGCCACCTCCAAGATCCTGCAACTTGCCCCGAACGCAACGGTCGTGGGCACGGCTCGCTGTCAGGACGGCCTCCAGAAGCACTATTTTGGAGACTGGGATTTTCACGTCGCAAAGACTGGCGACGAGATTAATCTAGGCGATAAGATTCTACGGTTCATTGAAGCTCCCATGCTGCACTGGCCGGACAGCATGTTTACCTACGTCGAAAAAGATGCTCTACTCTTGCCGAACGATGCCTTTGGACAACACTGGGCAACTTCTGAACGGTTCGATGATGAAGTTAACGAGCAAATCTTGATGGACGAGGCAGCCAAGTACTACGCCAACATCTTGTGGCCCTTCAGCCGCTTGGTGATACGAAAGATCGAAGAGCTTCAGAAACTTGGACTGAAGATTGACATGATTGCCCCCAGCCATGGCCTCATGTGGCGCAGCAACCCCACAAAAATCGTCGAGGCCTACCTACGGTGGGCAAAAGGAGAGGCGGAGAATAAGGTACTCGTTGTGTATGACACGATGTGGGGGAGCACCGAGAAGATGGCCAAAGCCCTCATCGACGGCCTTATCCGCGAAGGTGTCGAGACAACGCTCTTCAGGCTTCCCTTCTCCGATCGCGGCGACATCATCAAGGAGCTCTTGGCGGCAAAAGGCATACTCATCGGCTCTTCCACAATCAACAACGGAATCCTACCGACCGTGGCCCCGTTTCTGGAGGAGATGCAAGGCCTGAAGCCGCGGAAGAAGTTGGCGGCTGCCTTTGGCTCTTATGGGTGGGGCGGCGGTGCCGTCAGGGTTATTGAAGAGGCTCTGAAAAAGGCGGGCCTGGAGATTGCGGCCCCTGCCTTGACGGTTGAGTGGGTTCCGGATGAGAGTGAACTGCAGAAATGTTCTGAGTTTGGCAGGCGGTTCGCAAAGGCGATCATAGGCGCGAGCACCTAGCTCGCATGATCTCTTCTTCAGTCGTCATCATGGACGCTGTTGTCTATAGCGATCACGAAGCCCAAGAGTAGCCGCTTATCATAACTAGGATCCTGGATCTGCACGGCGTAGGTGTCGGCGAAGTCAAACATGGTCTCTCCGAGGAGGAGATCTTTGAAGAAGTCGCTTTTGCCGATTCTAGCCTTCGAGTCACCGTGCTTGTCCTTCCGTGGAAATCCCTGCCGAGGAAGTTGCCTTGCGCTTCGAGAAGCTTCTCTCCACTGTCGTTTTCCAGCCACAGTTTGGGGCGGAAGAGCGTGAGGATCTTTCGGTTCGTTCGTCCGAGGAGGTTGCCGGCAGCATCTTTGAGCATGTATGACGGCCGGATGGAGATCAGTTTCTTGTTCACCGTGAAGACGACAGTGCCATCACTCTCTGTGACTTCAGTCAGTGCGCGAAGCGATAGAATGCGTCGGTGCATTTTCCCTATGGTTATACCTGCTCGGTCGTAGATGTCACCGCTTCCCCAGTCCCACCATTTCTTCTTGAGGACGTAGAAATTCACGCCAGAGTCTAACAAGTTCACTTTAACATCGCCACATATTCTGAACGATTTCGACGGGTCTGGAAGAACGGGTCATTGCGGGGGCAGCAAAATAGTTTATGAACACAGAATCTCGTTCTTCTGTTCATAGGGCAAAGGTGAATTGCCGTTTTCGAGGGCTACCACAAGCCTTGTAAGAGCCATTCAGGCTATCCTGTCTGCCAAACAAGCTTGGAGTGAGTCGACATGAAGCGCGTAATCTTGGTAACCGGCACGCCCGGTGTAGGCAAGACCGCGGTCTCACGATCTCTAGCTTCAAAACTGGGCGCCATCCATGTTGATGTAGCAGAACTTGTCAAGGAAGAGAACTTGGCCGTGGGCCGCGATGACGCACGGGAAACCTTGGTTGCGGATATAGAAAAAGTTGAGGAACGTGTGAAGGAGCTTATTCAGCGTTCTGACAAAGACGTAGTGGTTGATGGGCACTATGCGGTTGATGTTGTTCCGCCAAGGTTGGTCAATCGTGTGTTTGTGCTGAGGCGAAGTCCCGATGAGCTGAAGGCGACGCTGGAAGCCTATGGCTTTGCAGGGAAGAAGCTCTGGGAAAATCTGGCCGCGGAGATTCTGGATGTTTGCCTTTGGGATGCGGTCTCCGTGTGCGGCTCTGGAGATGTCTGTGAGATTGATGTCAGTGGCAAAGCTGTCACGGAAGTGGTGGGAGTAATTGCTTCTATCCTCGAGGGGGAGGGGCGATGTGAGAATGGTGTGGTTGATTGGTTGGGGCAGCTTGAGTGTGAAGGGCGTTTGAGTGATTTTCTGCGAGATTTCTAGCTATCCCAGCCGTCGCATGATCTGTCGTTTGGTGAGCAGCGTGACGCCTCGACGGTTGGCGTAGGCTTTCGCATGTCCACTGAACTTTTCCGAGATGAGTATCGGATTGGGGAGGCCTACGTCCTCGGATGCTCGGTCTACATTGATGACCATGTTAACTCCCACGGTTCTTTTCCAATCTTTGATCCAGACTACATGCTTCTCTTTTCCCTTCTGGAGATAGAGGTCAAAGGTCCTTGGCAGTCCGGAAAAGCCGTCCAGAATGGCGTCTTTCTCGATTCGGTAGCCGTTTTGTCGAAAATAGGTCGTGGCGAGTTCCGTGAGGGCGACTTGGTGCATGGCCTTGGTCCTCGTACAGCAGTTAAAGGAGTGTTGAGGAAAAGCTTTTCGCTCTGATCTACCCTAGAAGCTTCTCTTATTCGCGCGCAGTCATTCCAACGTTCCTTCACACTGTAGCGATTGAACGCCACCACGTCTAGACGAACCATCGCAATGCCCTCATTCTTCAAAGCTAATATGTCACACCTTTCCAACTAGAAGCGGGAGCTAGTTGAATGTACTTCGTGCTCATCTGCTACAACTGCGGACAGCTTCTGCTCGCAAAGACAGGACAGAAAACGAAACGGTGTCCCTACTGCGATGCCAGGTTGGCCCTGGAAAAGGCGCGAAAGGTTGGGACGGCGAGCGACGCTTACCAAGCCTTGAATCTTGTCCAAGCGCTGAAGACGAAGAAGAGTAGTGCTTGGACCCAAGCGTAATTCTCCGCTGCATTATCATCATAAAGGGAGAGTGAATACATAAACGGAATATGGTTTGATGCTACAGAAGATTTAATATGACACCCCAAGAATGGGTGACGGGTTTTCCTCGTGAAAGACAACGTTCAAACCATAGGGTTCGTAGCGTTAATTATCGGTATCGGAATGTTGGCCTTTACGTTTATCAATGCGTATCTCTTTCTTGGAGCGGATTTGGGCATCGTGGCGTCATCGGATCTTGTGGGGCTCTTCGGGGAGGCCTTAGCACCACTAATCGCTACGGTCATTCGGGTTATGTACTTGGGTATCATGGGATGGATTGGCTCCCTGCTAACTGTGCGAGGCATACAGCTTTTAACCAAGAGCAAGCGGGAACCCCAAACAGAGCCCAAACCGAAACGCAAGCCGGAGGCTGAGTTGGAAGCCGCTCTCCACGAATCGCAGACCCCAGAGAAAGAAGCCACCAAGCGGCGGTCTGCATGGAAAGCCAAAGGGAAGAAGGGCGAATGAAACATGCTGTAAGAGCGCTTGGTTGGGCTACCAAGATCTTCTGGATCCTCATAATCGCGTTTACTGCAACCGCGGTCTATTCCGCCTTGGACATCCAGGCGTCGCTAGGGCATCCTCGACTTGTCTCCTCGAATGGTCTTCTGGTCTTCTCACTCCCGCTGTCAATTAACAATACAAGTTATTACGATCTCTCCGAATTGAACTTGACAGCAACTGTAATGGACGCCACTGGGCCAGTAATCTCTCAGTCTACAACATACGTACCACTAGTGCAGCGAGGGAGCTTCATTACGCATGTGCACAACGCCTCTATAGACTTGAACGATCTCGTCCAAGGAACCCCCGACTATCTGTTTAACGACACGGTGTTCGAGGTGAATATGTCTCTGACGGTGCGGTATGCCTCCGCCTTTGTGTTTCGCTTTTCCGAAAATGAGACTTTAGACTGGGGCGCGCCTTTGTACAACTTCTCGGTTGGACAGATTGTGTATTCCCCGCATAATGCAACACACCAGAAAGCCGTTGTCCCGCTGAGTTTTGCGAATCACTCATCGTTTTCGAACGTAACCGGAACAATTTATCTTGAGAGCTACAGCGACGAAGCCGAGTGGATCGGTTCTGGAACAGCCAACGTGGATGTTTCCCGGCATGCTGCGTACGACGGGTACATCGAAGCGTTTGTCGATTCCACCCGGCTGATGGGAAGCGGGGCATTGCACTTCTATTTCACCACGTCGATGTTCGACTTCGGACCGCTCGTGATGAGGTATGGTTAACGAAGCGACGAAGAGTCGTGTGAAGCGGGTTCTACCGGGACTCGTTAAGGCGGCAGTCTTGAGCGTCCTTTTCTACGTGATTGTCTATGCCATAACTGCGCTACTGGCGCCTGTGGAGGCGTTCTTCCCTCTTTATCGACCGTTTACTGACGTCTTCACGGTGGTCTTCATTGTGCTGCTCTTCGCCGCCGAGCTATCGCGGGGGACGATCTTTCACTATGTCTACAGTTTTGCGCGAACTCTCGCGTTCATCCTATACTTGATCTACGTCTTAGACGGCGGTATCCTGGCGCTAGCCGTGCCTATCTACGGGCGACCGATAAATGTCGTAGTCAATCTGACCGCGTTCTTGGCGATACTTCTATGCGTTCTCGTGTTGGGCCTCGCGAAGAATGTGTTAGAGATCGTGGGCTTTCTCTCCCGAAAAGAAGCAGGAGACCAGACTGTGGAACCCGCGAGCTTTCATTGAGCCTACCGGCTAAGCGGAGTAGTATGTAATATAGGCATGCTGCGAAGCCTTCTGTACGGTTCCCAGTTTTTCCTATTAACTCCGTAAACTGTCCTCGCGGGTCACTTGTTCCGTTGGCCGATGATAAGTTATATAAGCGGTAATCGAGGAAGAAACTTCCCCTCGTGCGTGACCATGCGACGATCTTGGACGATTGGGCTAATCGCGGTTTTTGCGGCGCTTCATGTGGTACTGTATCTGCTACCGGGTCCATGGCGGAGCTGGGCAATCTATTTGGAGCCTCTGGAAGCAATCATCTTGGGGCCGTTTGCGGGATTCTTATCGGCGTTTCTGGGGAGTTCGATGGCGCGCATGGTTCGACCGAGTGTTGATTGGATGTTTGGGGTCGTCGCGGAACCGATGGGCGTCTTGGTCTGCGGGCTCTTGGTCACGGGACGGTGGAAGTGGGTGGCCGCCATCTATGGAGTCATGTTGACGAGCTATTTTGCGCATCCGTTCGGCAGGCTGTTTCCGCTGTGGACCATTCTGGATATCCTCGTTGCCTTGG
>CAYFZQ010000027.1:0-20169 GCA_964347825.1 uncultured Candidatus Bathyarchaeia archaeon
AACTGTGGTGCTGTTCTGGTTGAGGGAATTGATGAAGGACAAATCCGAAACATGGTCATTCATTGCCCCATTTGCAGATATTACAACGATGTTCCATAGCCATCTCTAATTGCGTAGCAGACTGTCTCTTTCTTCTCTCCAATCTGTTTCTGCATGCGCACGCAATTGTTCTTCTCACCTATCTTTCGTTTTGAACCAGAGTGTTTCTCCAGTCTTACCAAAAAAGGCGTGAGGATTGTGAAGCTCTTCTGCCGAAGTGAAAGACGCCAAGAACTGACTCAGTTGTTGAACCGAACGCCCTACGTAGTCGATGCTCCGGGTTCCTTAATCCAAGCATGACCCCCAAATGTGCTTTAGGAAGTGGATGCTATCCTCAAGATCTAATTCATTTGTGCTAGCAGGATCTATTCCCGTGCAGAGTCGAAGCAGCGTGCGCGATGATTACGTCCAAGTCCGATGGAGACGGTATAGGCGTAGGCTCTTAAGAACATAGTTGCGCGCATATTCGTGTAGCACGATAACTTAAAGTATCCGTGCAATTGTAAAGCCTGAGCAAGTGTGGTCACAATGGTCTCCAGTCTCGAAGAACTACTGCAAGACTATTTCAATCTAGGTCAACTAGAGGGTGAAATCATTGCTTCCGTAATCCTGTTTGCCCTCGTAATAATTGCGGGCTGGCTGGTCTACGCAATCTTTCGGCGATATCTGTCGCGATGGGCCAAAAGGACGAAAACGAAGATCGATGATGAGATCATACGGAACGTGAAGGCGCCCATTCTTCTTCTTGCGTTTCTCATAGGGCTCTATTATGGGTTGCAGCCGCTCTCGTTTCTGGAGCCGTACGCAGGAATTCTGGCAATAGCATTCACCGTGGCGCAGATCCTCATCATTACGTTCATTGCAACGAGGGTCATAAATGTGCTCATCAGCTGGCTCGCGGAGCGTGCAGGACGTGGAAAGCGGGTTAGCGAACACCTTCTCTTTGTGTTGAAGCAGGTTATTCGGGCCGTTGTGTATGTGTTTGCGTTTCTAGCGATTCTTGTTGCGTTTGACGTAGATCTTTCAGGAGTAGTCGTGGGACTGGGTGTCGGGGGCATCGCGGTGGCTTTGGCCCTCCAGAACGTCTTGAGCGATGTCTTTAGCGCCTTCTCTATCTATTTTGACAGGCCCTTCGAAGTTGGAGACTTCGTTGTTGTGGGCGAGTATTCTGGAACCGTGAAGAGAATCGGGATCAAATCCACGAGACTACAGCTCCTGCAAGGCGAGGAGTTGGTCATATCCAATCGACAACTCACCACGACAAGTATTAGGAATTTCAGGAGACTCAAGAAAAGAAGAGTCGCCTTCAAGCTGAGTGTGGCGGCAAATACGCCTCTAAAGAAACTCAAAAAGATCCCGGCGATCGTCGCAGAGGTCATACGAAAGGTCGAGCTGGCGGAGTTTGACCGGGTCCACTTCACCGAGTTCGGAGAGTTCAGTCTTGATTTTGAGGCAGTGTACTACCTAAAGACCTCCGACTTCGTCAAGTACCTGGACGCTCGGCAAGAGATAAACTTCGCAATCCTGGAAGCCTTCGAAAAGGAAGGCCTCGTTATGCCATTCCCCACACAAACGATTCTCCTGCAGAAAACAGATGGTCAATGACACGCCGCACGCCGCAACGGACTATTTCCCAAACGCTCTTATTCCATCCAAGACATCTTTCGCTGGCTGATATTCTGCGAACAACTTCGCCAGCTTGTCGCAAGCATAGTCTTCACAGTAGGCACAATTCTTTACGTGTCTGTTCAGCCCGCAGTTCCTAATTTCACACGTGTGGCAATGACGATAGATTCTTGGGCCCTTCGATAGACATCCATCACAATTAATGTCCTCAATCGTGTGTTCCGCTCCGTACTGCTCAGTCCATTGCTTGGCAACTCTCCGTCTTTCAGCAGCATCATCCGCCTGCGTCGCTTTGAAAGCCGGACAATCAGAACATACTATTCCACAATAGGCCACGATTCGCTCCATCTGCGTTTCCCCATCGCGTCAGTCTCTCCCACACTGTATTTCAAGCTTTTGCCTCATCCATCTGATAATCGCGCGCACACTAATTGGGAAGCCAAGCAGATCGCTTCAATGGGAGCTTTGCTTGATCCTCTAGCCATCCGGGATGAACGCCTACGGATTCTTTCAACACCGAACATGGAAACTCACGGCATTCAGTGCAGAACTGCAGTTCTCGCTCTTCCTGGCAACATTTGAAGATCCTGCAGTCCTACCGGTCTTCACTCCCACAGCCTCGGCATTCTCCAGTTATGTAGTAACGGCACGAACCACAGTAGAGCAGACAAGGCGTGGCCAACGGATCCGACTCCAACGCATTGCACCTCTTCCTATGGGAATCACTGGGTTTCGTTCTCACCGGGCTCTTTCATTTGCTTCAGCCGGTTCAGGGCTTGACCATAATGATCGCTTTCTCTAGCCCGCTCCGACAAGCGTTCACATGGAAACTCACTGCACTCGTAGCAAAACGTGTGGCCTTTCTCATCGACGCAGCATTCTAGAATCCAACATTCTGGTGACCAGTGAACGGAGCGATCGCCGCGACATCCCTTGCAGTACATGTCGCGTTCAACTACTTCGGCAATCCCCTCATCTTCTTTGAGCCATCCTTCTTTCTTGAACCACGCTACAATGCGTTGTGCTGCCTCAGGGTCGTCTGGTGCCCGGCGGATGTCACATGGCCCACAATCCAAGCCGCAAACAGCTATGATCTCACGCTTCTCCGATTTCAACACTATCAACCCGAATTTGAATCTTCAACCTCTATCCAGTGCTATTCGCATAGGCTAGTGTTGCCCGAACGGATAAGAGTATTTAGCTACTCGTCCAACTTGACGACCATACAGCGCCGCGCGCGCGACTGAAGCCCGCTGCTAAAACTCAATGATTCTGAGGATTCTCTTCGAATTTTCGACAGATGATCTTGCATCTGCCAGTATTGGAGCACTACCATCGAAACCTGTCTTCTTGATGAAGTCATCAAGAAACTTGATCATGAGTTCTGGGTCTTGGTCAGCGATTTTGTCGAAAGTGTCCAAGCCTGCTTCATAGTAGAGACAAGCCCTCTTTTTCATATGGCCTGGGCATCTTGCTAAATTCGCGAGTTTCACGAATTTCAGCACCTCATCGACAGGAACTTCCGATTTGCGAGCTAGTATTTCCCTTTCCTTTATCGTCTTGCCTACTTCAAGAATCTGACTCGCCGTTTTTATCCCGATTCCTGCGAGCTTCTTCGCAGATTCCTGGTTAGCAGTCAAGAAGTTTCCGAGTTTGAACTTCTCTAGCTGAATTATCTGCATAATTTGATTACACGTATAGGGCAATTCCTCGATGCCTAGGAAGCGATAGTATTCGCGGATGCCGAAGAGCTCTAGGTAGGGATTCACCTTGTTCTCCTTGCACCATTCAACATACTTTTCAAGATCTTCCGCCGTCGCGCTCTCTATTGATTCTCCATCTTCATTCTCACTCAAGTACTTCTCAAACCGTCTTATTCGGTTCATATATGTGCGCGTTTTGCGAAGTGGAGCCTTCTTCTCTCTCATATAGGACCGAAATCCATCTTCATCCATAATGCCCACCGCATAGCCTGACGCTCAATGCATTTGGTTTCTATTAAGCAGTTTTGACTTGATTACTGCAATCTTCGCGTGCGCTACTGGGACACTCAGGCTACCCGCAAAATTCCCCCTTTTGTGGACCTACGCGATGTTGAATCCATGGTGATCGGAGGTCTTTGAGATTATGTACAACACCAATCTCGATGATATTCTGTGTGCTTGCACCTAAGATCGCGCGCGCATTGTGTGCACGCATATTCAATTCGCAGGCACATGGCTAATTTGGAAACCATAGATCGGAAGACCCAAATTGGTTGTAGCGTATGGAATACGTGAACAGCGATGAGGTTCTGTGAAGACTGTGGCTCCTACCTGAGAGCAACACCAGAAGGATTGTGGTGTCCGAAGTGCAAGAAACGGAGCCCCCTAAAACCGAGAGCAGAACCTGAAAAAGTGAAGAAGAATTCTCGTGCCATCTATGTCGTTGACAAAGCCCGAGACAACTATGCGAAGATCTCACAGACCTGTCCAAAATGTGGAAATGACGAAGCTTTTCATTGGTACTCAACCGTTTCTGGCGAACATGCCGGCATTAGGAGAGAAAGAACACTGGAGCACTTCAAGTGCGCACGCTGTTCTCACACATGGAGCCAGAGTTCCTGATGAGCATGTGACGAATTGAGGCTTGCCGGTGACCTCGCCATTTGTCTAAGTTCATCTGAATCTAAGGCTCTTCCCAAGGGCGTCTACAACACTCATTGCTTCAGTCTTGAAATGACAGCCATGACAACAAGAGCAATGAGAATGATCGCTATGCCCACTTCCGCGGTTAACGTCACCGCTTGCGTCTCGAGCTGTTTCGCCCGAATGCCTGCCAGTGCCCACACAATGACAAGGCTGTAGGCGGCATCCTTCCGCAGTACGATAGCGGCCAATGTTATTACTAGAGCTACTCCCATCACGAGCACCGCCCACGTGACCGGGTCTATGCCACCGCCACCCCATCCCACAAACCGCAATGCCACCGCGACGTTTGCGATCGACGCCACCGTAATCCATCCCAAGTAGACGCTGAACGGAACATGGACACACACTTTTTCCCGCAATGAGATAGCCGCTCGACCGATGTCAAGACGCAAGTAGATGGCGATCAACGTGGCCAACAGCGCAAGCATCAAAGCGACACTAGAAGTGATGAGTTCATAGTGCCAAAGAATCAGCCAAAAGACATTCAAAACGCTGCTCAAGGCAAAGAGAACACCGACGTGCCCCACGAAGGGCTGTTCCCGATTTCTGGGCAGCGCTTGATAGACAATGAACACCAGCAGAAGCGTGTAGATGATTCCCCATATCGAGAACGTGTACCCCGCGGGCGTGATCAACGTAGGATACTGATCCGAGACCGCTCCACTGGTCGTGCCGCCCAACAAGGTTGTGCTCCCCGCCAGAACGTTAACAGCTACGGTAACGATGAAAGCAACAACGTTTATGCCTTGCAAGAAGACCCCTTTGTTCACTGACATAAATCTAGAATATGGATTCGCCGTGCGTATAAAAGATTCTCGTTACCAATCTTGCGCGAGCTAAATTCTCTTTATCAACTCTTCAGGTACCCATTCCTTCTTAGCCACGGGGCTTGATTTCTTTTATATCGCCATATGATGTCGCCCCGCTTATCGGACTGAAAATCCCACGGCGAGACCAAAACGATGTCTCCCAACCTTATCCACATGCGTCGCTTCATCTTTCCACGTATTCTGCAGAGACGCTCCTTACCGTCTTGGCAGCCCACGAGAATTCGGTCGAACCCCAACATTTTTTTGGCGATGCCCATGACGTCACTGCCTGCAGGCAATACCGAAACGTTTAGCTCGCCTTCACTTTTCACTTTTCTTTTGCCCATTCGGTCACCTCCAGCTTGCTATCTCCGGTTTTGCGCTTGAAGTCGCACTAATTCTCGAGGGGATAATATCGCTTCATTCTTGTATCTTGTCCGCACGCCGGGTCTTCGTCTCATTGCCCAACACTCACGACAGTACACAGGCCTATCGGGGTCAGGTCGAAACGGGACTTCACATTCGTGACCACAGTCAGAGCAGACTGCTTCGTATGTGTCTGCGGAATCTCCTTGCGAATGGTAGGTCGCGCCTTGCAGTTTTTCTATTGTGGTGTTTGTCAACGCTCTTATGCGGCCAAGTTCGGTCATCTCCCTGTAGCCCACGAGGGTTATGGCGGTTCCCTCAAGCCCCTTTCTAGCAGTGCGTCCGATTCTGTGAAAGTAGACCAATGCGTCCAATGGGATGTCGTAATTTATTATGTGGGTGATTCCTTCAATGTCTAGACCTCTTGCCGCAACATCAGTGGCAACAAGCAGCCTGAGCTTTCCCGTTCTGAAGGCATTGCAGACGGCGTCTCTTTGTGGTTGAGTGAAACCACCGTGCAAAGGCCTTGCATCATATCCTCGCTCCCCTAGCATGTGCGCCAACATGCTGGTCCGTTTCCGCGTCCTGCAGAAAATTATGGCTCGGTCTATGCCATCCTTGTCCAGAATGTTACGTAGCGTTGTGAACTTGTCTCTTGGGTTAACCGCTGCATAGTACTGGTCTATCGAAGTGAGGGCGATCTCGTCTTTGCTTACGAGTATTTTTTCAGGGTTCGTCATGTATCTATGACATATGTTCATTACTGATTGATCGATTGTTGCTGAGAAGAGGCTTGTCTGGCGCTGCGTAGGCACTCTCGAGAGTATGTATTCGATGTCATCGATAAATCCCATGTCAAGCATCCGGTCAGCCTCGTCCAGAACAACGATTTTCACCGTCCTCAGACTTAGGGTTCCTCGCTTCAGATGATCTATCAGGCGCCCTGGTGTGCAGACAACAACGTGGACGCCTCTTTTCAAGGCACGTATTTGCTTCTGGATAGGTTCTCCACCATAGATCGGCAAGATTTTCAACGTTGAGAATTTGCTGAACTGCCTCATGTGGTCTGCAATCTGTATGGCAAGTTCGCGTGTTGGCTCCAGAATTAGGCCTTGAACGCTGTTAATCTCCGGATTTAACCGTTCAATCATCGGAATTCCGAAAGCCGCGGTTTTACCGGTTCCCGTCTTTGCTTGCCCGATAACATCCTTGCCTTCAAGCAGTGGAATTATCGCCTGAGCCTGAATTGGAAAAAGATCACTGAATCCAAGCTCTTCGATGCCTTTAACAACCTCTGCACTCAACGGCAAATCTTCGAAATACTGTATTTCCATATTACCTCATTTTTCCCGTCACAAAAATCTCGCACGCAGTTTTCCAAAGCCTTCAAAAGCTTCTTTAATTCAAGCATGAATTAGTGTGACAACTCCATTATACCGCCCGCTCCTTATAAAAGGGTTGCCAAAAGCACCCTCACATTCAACACGTAAGTCCATCGGACACGTTGCTTACGCCCTCTCGTGGGAAAACATTCTGTCTTCTGGGTCAAACAACTAAGGGATTGGTGCTTTTCGAGTTCTATTTCATGCCCAGTTTCTCGTTCTTCTCGAGAAGTCTGATGACTTCTGCAAGTCGTCTCTTGCGCGTCTCTTCTCTTTTTGCGCTTGAGATCCATCCTACATACTGTCGTCTATAAGACTTGGCCAAATTGTAGAAATTCTCTTGAGCTTTCTCATTTCGCGCCAAAGCTGCTTTCATATAGGGAGGAATGACCAGCTCTTTTCTCTTGGGAGGAGTTCTAGACCATTCGCCGCTTTTCTTTGCTTCCCTGATTTTTGCCAGCCCTACTTCGGTCATCTTTCCGTTCCTCATCATTTTTCTCGCCCTCTCCTTGTTCATCTCAGACCAGCTGCTCCTAGGTTTGCGAGGTGTAAATTTCCGCGCAAACCGCTCCTCATCAAGTTTCTTGATGATACTGTCTATCCATCCAAAGCACAAAGCTTCTTCAACCGAATCATCATAAGGGATGCTGGGCTTCCCTGTGTGCTTCTTGTAGTAGATCAACCAAATCTCGCGTCTAATGCCATGGTTTTCTCTGAGCCATTCACGCCACGCACTTCGATTGGTTACGTGCAATCCATCATTCGTTCCAGCCATTTCCTCACTTCCCTGTCTCTTGGATTCTTGCTGTTTCGGTTTTGTTCACACCTTTGGTGATCTCATTCATCTCGACAGACTGTGGGTCAGCCGATTCTCTGACTTCCTATTCATAATCGAGTTACATCTTATAACTTCGACTTTTCGATTGCCAAACGTGGGCGCGCAACGGACCGGTGGGAGAGTTGCGACTACGAAGCCCCTGCACGGATCTATCTAGACAGGTTACCCCCGAATCCACAAAAGACGCGGACTGCGAGGAATCTAGTGACGCGTCAGATTGAATGTGTCCAATTGGGTATATATATCGGGCTTCGAAATAAGGTCTATATTAAATCTCACGATACAATACGATGTGTAGGCGAGTAGAACACAAGACCAGTTCTACAGAACTACAAAAGAGTGGAAATTGATGAATGTCTCAATCCTCGAATCGGCATATAAGCGTGATTTCACGAAGCTTCTACTGGAAGCGGTAGATGAAACGTTGTCTTCATTGGGGGATTCTTCGAAACGGGCAATCTATTTCTATCTTGAAAGAAACTTCTCCATCAAGAAGCAGGACATTCCCGACAGAATTGAAGAGTTCACTGAGGCAATTGAAAAGCTCTTTGGAAATGGAGCCAAAATTCTTGAGATACAGATCATGAAACATCTCTACGAAAACCTCGGACGCGATTTTGAATACTTTTCAGAAAACAATGATCTTCTATTCACTGACTACGCAAACGTAGTCCGCACACACGTAGACAAGCCTACGCGTGCGCCGATCGACACTAGACGGCTCAAAAGCTTTGATGACACCTTGAGCAGGAACTAAAGGGTCTCGCTCTCCAGGTTCTACCTCTTCCAGGCGTTTACAGTTGCTTCACGAATCTACCTGAGGGAACGATCTCTTCACCAATCCTCTCTAGCAGGAAATCCCTTCTTCTTCTTTGATGGCCCTGCAGAACAGGCTGGATTCCTCTACTTCAACGATCGAGGCTTTTAAGCCACATGCGGCGAATAGTCTGATAAACTGGTCACCGCTGATCGTAGTGGCGCTAAAACCATCTTTGCACACGATTGTGCCATCACGGGTCTTCTCCGCATCGATTTCGCCGATAAGCCCAAGGCTCGCTTGTTTTCTAAACCATTTTAGACGCGCCTCCCAGATTTTTGGAGAATAACTCGAAAAAAGAATCATGCCGTTGTCTCTTGTCACCCGTGCTGATTCAGCGATGAGCTGTTTCTTGTCGACTCCAAATGCCGATATCCCATTTTGGATGCAGAACACGGCGTCGAAGGTGCCTGAACGAAATCCCAACTGAGATGCGTCCATCAGAAAGACCGCGTAATTCTGACAGCTTTTCATATAAGGCTCTACAAGCTTCAGACTTTCCTTTGAAATGTCATTTCCAATCAGCCATGAGCCAAATGGTGAAACCTCTTTCATAGCCCGGCCATAACCACAACCAAGCTCCAGGACCCCGTTTGCATTCTTAATGTTAGAAATAACGAACTCGATTTCGGCGTTAAGATAACGTTTGATCTGCGGAGGCGCTATCTCATAGCATCTCCGAAGTCTATTGGCTGAAAGTCGTCGTCTGTAGTAGGCCATAGAATCATCTAAAGGAGATTTCCAGACATAAACTGACCTCTGCTACCTTGGGCTTCAGCCAACTGTCTTAGAACTTCTCTATGGAGGAAGAATGAACTTCTCGGCTGGTACTGAGCTTGCGTGCACGCATCATTTATTTCTTCAACTTGAGGATTAGGTCGACAACTGCGGTGCCTAATTCTCGGCACCTTTTGGTATCTCGTGGTTTCGGTTTTTCGACTGCAGCAGCCCCATAGTGCCCTGTGTGCGCTGTCCCTTTGATGATCATTCCATGAATGAGCATGGCTTCCAGGATCGAAAGTATGGTGGTCTCAGCGCCACTGGCCGTCGCGCCGCCCGAACTTGTAAAGGCTGCTCCAACTTTGCCATCCAACTTCCCATGAATCTCAATTGACTCGTCAAACATGGACTTGACTGCGCCCGACATTTGACCGTAGTACGTCGGTGAACCTACAATGATCCCGTCAGCTTGCAGCAAGTCCTCGTTAGTGGTTTCATTGGCTTTCTTCATTACAACATCGCCGCCGCTATTTGTCACGCCCTCAGCAACTGCCAACGCCATCTTCTCGGTATTTCCCGTCTTCGAATCATAAACAACCAGTATCTGCAAATGTCACACCTCTCTAGCGGGTTTCAGAGAACGCTCCTCGGTAATAAGACTACCGTCCCTTGCGCATCTTGCGTATATCCCGTTTGAGCCGCGCTAATCATTCTGAAGCGAGAACTAGCCGTCAGAGAATGGGTGCAGTTGCAGAGTTAGAATACTAATCGCGACTTCACAAATGCTATGAACTCCTGAAATCAGGTTCTTGCTAGGAGGGAATAGACCTATGGCCGATTATGTTGATAAGGGTCTCGAAAAGATGGGAATAACACTCTCGAAGCCAGTGCTGGCAATGATCTGCATCGTCTTCGGAATGGTTGTCATACTCCTGCCAAGCCTTCTCGTCTGGATCGTCGGCTTGTTTCTAATGGTTCAGGGCATCCTGTTGCTCACCGACCTGCTGGAAGTAGGCCGAACCGGAGCTTCACCGCCCGCCTACAGAGGCGCCTACTGCGCTCATTGCGGAACAAGGAACATACTAGAAGCGATCTATTGCAGGAACTGCGGAAAACACCTGGAACAAACAAAGCAGACAAAGCAGACAAAGCAACAAAAACCGCAATCGAAGCCGAAGCCCGCTGAGAACCAAACACCCACATAAGTGCTTCTTACAATTCCATCAATCCGCAACCCGACACTCTTGTTTTCTTCGCGGTAGTTTACTCTGTACTAGGTGTCTCTGGAATCCTTTCTTGCCTTGGTGGAATGAAAGCCATGACCAGCTGGTCGACTTTCTGGAATCCCGCACTCTTGTATAGTTCTTTTGCCTCTTTGTTGCCTCGATGTGTCCAGGCAAATGCGACTTCAACCTCTTCGTTAACGAAGAGCTGTCTAGCTGCTGCTAACAGCTTGCTTCCCAAACCTCTACCCCTATGCTCTTTTTCAACATAGAGTTCAGCGATCTCAGCTTGCTTGTCTAAACCTCGGTCAACAATGGTACACCAGCAGAAGCCGGCGATTGTACCGTCTTCTTCTGCAACAAGTATAACGTTCTTGCCTTTGATTTCCTCAGTTATGGGCATCTCACTAGCTTCTGCAAGATACTCTCCAATTGGTTTGGTCTTCTTTCGCCAAAGAGTCTGATCTTCAAAACTGAGTTTCGCATAAAGTGTTCTAATTTCATTCTCCTCTCCACGCTTCATTTGGCGAATCACGACGATCTTCTCCACACGTGATGCATAGGTGTTAGACACAAGTTGTTCAAAAGAGCTTTTCCAGCCTGAACAGAGACGGATCATATGTGTATCTCGTGCGCGCCACATCTCAACGCTACTTCGCAACCTAGCTCGAAAGGCTGAATCAAGGCGGACGTCTTATATTTCTCTTTATGCTCTATACAGAGGCTTTGAGCATTTAGGAAACAGCCAAGATGGCGTTCATCGAAAAGCTACGAGATCAGTTCTCCTTCTTTCGAGGAAACTACTTGATCCTTATCATCAGCTGGATTCTGATGGACTTCGCTGGAGAGCTTCCAGGAACCTACTACGCCGATTACGTGATACAGCTTGGCGGAAGTGCTACTATTCTGGGGTTGATAACTCTGGTCTCCATGCTATGTCTCGCATCTGTCCAGTTTCCGGGAGGCTATTTGGCGGACAAATACGGAAGACGCTGGCTTGTTTCCACCCTCACCTTCGGTGTGGCACTTTCCTACATTTTCTACGCAGTCGCCCCCAGCTGGCATTTCATCTTGATCGGCGCGGCAATTCAAAACCTTTGTTTGCTCTATCAACCCGCGTTGAACGCCACGTTTGCCGACTCCTTGCCGCCTGAAAAACGAGGAATGGGGTTTTCTATACTGAACTTGGTGATGAGCGTGTCAACCACTCCTGCCCCGGTAGTAGCGCTATTCTTGGTGGCCACCTACGGGTCTGAGACAGGTATGCGTATAGCGTACATGATTGTCACGATTTTCTTCACCGTGGCGGCGGCTGTGCGATTGAAGTTGAAAGAGAGCATGGAAAACGCAGAGAAAGTAAATCTGAATGATGTGCTGCACTCGTATCCTGAGTCGCTAAAACAAGGAATCAGTGTGTGGCGGGTGGTGCCCCGTTCAACACTGTTCTTGTTCTTCTCCGCGCTCATTGTACGGGCAGCATTCTCCATGATTATGGGACTCTTCTTGGTCTATGCCTTCTATGAGCTTCAGATAGGCGGAGCCCCGCAACCGGCGATATACACGCCAGAATTGGACCCCGCCCTCCAGCTTGCCCGCACCCAATGGGGCTACGTCATGATCGCCCTGTTCCTCTCGATGATTGCTCTGTCCTTCCCCGTTGGGAAGCTGCTGGACAAAGCCGGTAGGAAAATCCCCCTAGTACTGTCAAGCCTCCTCATCGTTCCGTCCATCCTGCTCTTCGTCTATGGCAGTTACTCAACGCTCTTCATTGCGATGCCCCTCATCGGACTCACTCAGCTACTGGGCTTCTCAGCTTATCAGGCATTATTCGCCGATCTTGTACCTCAGACTCAGCGGGGAAAAGTCACCGGATCGATGAACTTTTTCACGTATGTATTCATGGCCTTTGGCGGGATCGCAGGAGGCCTCTTGTACGATAACGTATTCCCGCAGGCCCCATTTCTAGCCATGTTGCTCTTGATACTTCCTTCGGTTCTTCTCACAGTTCTCTTCGTACATGAGCCTAAGCCAGAGGAAAGAGAAACATAGCCTGTCCATTGAAGGGGCACGCAGGCATACCATCCTCATCCGGGATGCAATTCCACTGTGATGTATCCGTCAGCATAGGTCCGATCCCAGGGGCGCTGCCGACTGAACATTTATAGTAGTTCAGCGAGATACTTCACGCATGGCTAGAGTTCAGGTCAAGTACTTCGCGATGCTACGGGAGATGACTGGGAAGCGGGAAGAAGAGATAGAGGCTGAAACCGTGAAGGATTTGCTCGATTCTCTCATTTCGAAATACGGAACGGGACTTGAAAAGGAGCTTTATGAGGGTGGTGAAGAAATCCCCGGCTACTACCAAATCATGGTCAACGGTCTCAACATTCGAGCGTTCAAGAACTTGGACACAGAATTGAAAGACGGATATGTTGTCGCAATACTTCCTCCTGTCGGTGGAGGCTAGCGGTATAGATCGTTTGCGGGCTCGAATCGCGCGCGACTGTACTTGTTCTTGGTCGCCTTCTCGACTAGAGTCATGTAGTTGCAGATTCGATCTGTTGCCTTAATTCCTCACTTGTTTTCCGATTCAAGGTCCAAGCAGTCGCAGAGAAGGTCGTGGAGCTCCTTGGAGCTATTCATGATGGCAGCTTCCCGATCTTTTATGATCTTTTCCTTTTTCCTTATCATCTTCAGTTTGGATCGCGAGGTAAGACTTGTCCGGATTCCAATAACAGTGAGAATGGCAAAAAAGGCGACATTGAGCACATCCAAAACAATAGTCTGCGCTAAAGGCAAGGCGGAAAAGATATACGCAACGACAGTGCTTGCGGTGGGGCCTATCACTGTGAGTGCCAATCCTGTTCTGAATTCGGCCAGTGCCGTCCTCTCTTCAGCCAGATAGTTTCTCTGCAATGCTAGGAGGGTTCGGATTTGTGCGAGGGCTTCTTGCTGATGAACCTTTGCCATGGGTTTCACCTCTGTTAGTTTCCATCCGCGAGGGAGCAGACTGGGGATTTTTGAGGTCATTATCTCATGATTTCGCCATACTCTTCGTAGGGCATGATCGCGAGGTATTTCATGAGGCTCATGAATCCTTTGAGGATTGTTTGCTCCTTATGAAATTGTTCGTGGGCTTTTTTGCTTGTCCAGTAGGTCAACATCACGTATTTCGTTGGTTCCACGTTGATATCTTCGTATGTGCCTTGGAGTCCGCTGCCTCCGTATGAAATGGTAGACACTCTGAAGATCTTCGAGCCGAGAAATCCTTTCATCTCCACCGTGACACGGCACAATTCTTTCGCTTCTTGTTCGAATTCCCGCTCTAAGCCCGGTTTCACGGAGAGGTAATTCAGTGCACAGATCATCGGCTTTCCCTCTTTCTCGTATTTGTCGAGCTCGTCTGTTGGTATGATGCTAGACGTGACCCCTCGTTCGGCAAGGTATTCAACCGCCATTCTAGACTTTCTTCCACTATCGCAGTAAACGAGGGCGTCCTTGTCTTTCAGAAAGCCGATGTAGTACTCCAGATCGAACAAAGGGATGTTGATCGCGCCCTTAGCATGGCTTTTGTAGAATTCTTCTCTGCTTCGCACGTCAACTATCAAATTCATCCGGATCGCCTTTCTTAATAATCCGCAACCCTCGTCTATAAAAGCTCATACACACGCATTTTCGCAGAATATACTGCTCTTTGACGGTTTCAGGCTCCCACATAGCCACAGCTTTCCAATGGAGATACGCACGTACAGTCAAGGTCTCTTCTGTCGTTCATTCGCCGATTATCTGCAGAACCAAATTCCTATTGCGTCTACGAACATCTAATTCGACGAAGACAAGCTGCTGCCACGTTCCTAAGGTTAGTCTTCCGTCAACAAAGGGTACCGTAATGCTAGGACCCATGATCGATGCTCTCACGTGTGAGTGCCCATTACCATCGTGCCATCTCTTCTCATGTTCGTACATCAGCTTCTTCGGTGCTAGTCGCTCTAGAGCGTTGGGCAGATCCTGCAATAGCCCTGGCTCATACTCAATTGTTGTCAATGCCCCTGTTGATCCTGGTACGAAGACCGTAATGATCCCATTCTTCAATTTGCTTTCAGCCACGGCTTCAGCCACGCGTCCCGTGACATCCAAGATGTCAACCTCGCCTCTCGTCTGCAGAGAAAGCTGCTTTGTGACCACGGTCAAACCGAAAATCTCCTCGGGTCATAGTGTGGCATGTCTACTTTTAAATTGGAGGATCAGCCACATGACAACGGAGAATATGGACCTCACCCTTATTGGAGAGACCGCCGCGGTACTCACCTCTGTCCTCTGGACATTCAACTCTGTGCTTTTCACCTCAGCTGGCAAGCGGATCGGCGCACTCAGCGTCAACGCTTATCGCATAGTCATAGCGGTGCTTCTCCTTGCTGCCGTCCACACAATATCATTAGGCAATCTGCTACCCACCGCACTTAACGAACAGTGGTTCTGGATAGGACTGAGCGGAATCGTCGGCCTCGGTATAGGCGACTTCGGATTATTTGCCGCCTTCGTGGTCATCGGTCCGAGGCGTTCCGTACTCCTCATGGCACTATCGCCCATATTCGCCACTATAGGCGCGTACGTGATGCTAGGCGAGATCCTCCCGCCCCTAGCCATGATCGGCGTCGCCATTACTCTTTCAGGCATAGCCGTGGTAGTCCTGGAAAAAGAAGAGCGTTCACAGGAACCGTCACTCCCAAAGAAGCAAGAAATGTGGGGCGTGTTTCTTGCATTAGTTGGGGCAGTGGGTCAGGGAGTCGGATTAGTCTTCGCCAAAAAGGGGATGAACCTAACAAGTCCTGCACTGAACCCACTATCGGCAACGTTGATCCGAATGGTGATGGGGGCTCTGTTTGTGTGGATTTGCGCGCTAGCTGCTGGAAGACAGCAAGAATTACGTACAGCCCTCGGTAACAAGAAAGGTTTGAAGTATACGGCTGCAGGTGCATTCGTGGGACCTTTTATCGGGGTCACGCTTTCCATGGTCGCTGTATCCTACACTCAGGCAGGTATTGCCCAAACGTTGATGTCCCTCATGCCCGTTCTCATCATCCCAGTGGTCTGGGTATTCTACGGGCAACGGACTAGTTGGCGAGGAATCATCGGCGCGTCGGCAGCCGTCCTCGGAGTTGCGATACTCTTCTTGACATAGGCAAAGCGAACAACTCCAAAGAGGAGAACCTATCTCGCCTGCGCTTTCGTCGGTGGGTTCAGAATCGTAAGGTAGATTTTTGTCTAAGGGATTCTCATACTAATATTCAAGAATCAAGATAGAAAACGAAGACCCTGTGTGACTTCAAAATGAGCGTTGTGCATTCGTCGAGAGAGATTTTCAGGAGAGTTGCAGAGGATGCTGTGAATGCGCTCAAAATCAAGTGCAAATCGTTGAGACACAATATCTATGTCGAAAATCAGAAAAGTGTGGTCGCTTTGGTCCGTGCCGCAGAAAGGCGGAGCGGCCTTTTGGAGGCGCTACGTCTCGTTGGTGAACTAAAACCAGCAATCGACGATCTCGACGAGGGATATGTTTTGGTCAAACCCAACTGCAACAGTCACGATCCTTTTCCCGCGAGTACTCACCCGGAGACATTGAGGCTTATTCTGAGACTGCTGATAGGCGCAGGATTGCAGCGAGAACAGATAGTCGTTGGGGACATGTCTGGACCTGCGTGGCTTCCGACTGAGGCGACTATGAAGAAGAACGGTATTCTCGATGTTGCGCAGGAGTTCGGAGTGAGAATATCGTTTTTTGAGGGCGAGGAATGGTTGTGGGTCAAGCCAAAGCAAGCCTCTTCTTGGCCTAAGGGATTTCGAATCGCGAAGACAGCTTATAGTGCTTCACGAACGATCTCGCTCCCGTGTTTGAAGACGCACCAATTTGGTGGCGTGTTTACGTTGAGCCTCAAGAATAGCGTGGGGATGATTAATCCAGCAGACAGGACGATCCTGCACAAGAAGCCAGGATCTCGTATAGCCGAGATAAACCTGGCATGCAAGGCTGATCTGATTATTCTGGACGGCTTGCAGTGTTTCGTCTCTGGAGGACCCGCTCACGGGAAGAGAGCGGATTCCGGTGTGATAATCGTAGGGAGCGATATGGTGGCAGTGGATGCAGTCGGTGTTGCGATTCTGAAGTTTCATCAGGCGAAAGACATTGCCAACGTCAATGTCAAAGATCACGAACAGCTGAAGAGAGCAGTAGAAATCGGAATAGGTCACTTGAATGTCGATATGATAACCTTGAGATCGTCGAACCCAGCCAATGACGACAAATTTGACGACCTGATAACATTCGTCAGGCATCAGCTCTAGGGCTACCCACGCATCCTAAGTTGAGAACCGGTCGTTCTTCCACACATCTGCAGTGTCACTGTACCCTCGCCGTTCCCAGTAGCCTAACTCTTTCTTCTGAGTGAACACGATTCGCGTAATCCACATGGCACTTTTGTAGGCATACTTGCTGGGAACGACCAATCGTAGAGGAGCCCCGATGCCTTCGTCAAGAGGTTTTCCATTGAGTCTGTACGCTAGGAGGATGTCATCTCCCAGAAGGTCTTCCAGTGAAAGAGAAGTCGTGTATCCATCTGCGCATTCGAAAGAGACGAACTGTGCATTTTCTGTGGGGTCTACCATGCTCACGATGTCTCTAAAACGAACACCTTCCCACCTGAGATCTGAAACACTCCACCCTTCGACACAGTGGAAATCGCTCACCGATTCAACCGTTGGAATTTTCTGAAGATCATCCCAACTGAGCTTCAGAGGTTTTCGGACTTCTCCTTCTACCGTCAATGTCCATTTTGTCAAATCGATTTTCGGAACCGGACCTCCAATAGTTGCATGATCCGTCCCCCATCCAAGTAGCCTCTTGATGGGCCTCTGACCTGGAGGCAACCCTTCTCGTTTCTTGTCGAGATCGTCTGAAGACATGTCGCGTACTTAACACTAAGCTTGCTACGAGAGATAAGCCTTGCTTCGGAACGAGTCCAACCGCAGTTTGTAGATTTCACACTCAGACTGCTTGTTCGTCAAGGGTGCGCCTATCTTTCAGCAACGCGAATAGTTTGCGAACACTTGACGTTCGGATTTTATTCTCAACACTAATCCAGAAGGGGTCCAGTTTGTTTGGGTCATGTCCATCTTTCTCATACTCCAATGCTTGGAAGATCATCTCTATCTTGTCGATGTCGTTTGCGAGAATAGCTTCCAGTGTCCTTTTGTCTTCGAATTCTTCCCAGATTGAGAGGCACTCTGCTTTCAAGTCTGACGGCAGTAGAGACAAGATGTCTCTGATTGCAGTTTTTTCTTGTGTCTTCATTTCGCCGAGACCCTTTTCTTTTTTCGCGTAGGAATCATAATCACCGGTCAATGCCTCGTGTATGTCATGCAGAAGCAGCATTTTGACTAGCTTGTCAGTATCAGCGTTTTCGAACGCTCCAAGGCACATGGCCAAAAGCGCGCATCTGAAGCTGTGATCTGCAACAGATTCTGGGTTGGTTATGCTAGCTTGAGAAATCCAGCCAGATCTCTTGGTCTTTTTTGCTCTTCCAATGATTTGCGCGAACGCGATCAGCCTTTCTAGGGACATGGTAGTCTCTTCCCACTAAACTCCAGTTTTATTGTGACAACTTAAACATCAATGTGTGTGCGCGTCGCGTAGGTACCTCCGGATATTCGCCAACTATGAACTGGGTCTTAGAGACGCTTCCTTCTGAAGATGGATTTCGTAGCCTTCCTTGACCTTCTGCGTCTGTTCCTCAACCCATTCTTCGAATCCGATTTCTTCAAACCGCTCGTATCTGTCCATCGTGTCGGGGTCAGCCACTTTTTCTATCTTGGCACATGGAAAATCTGTGCATTCAGAACAGATACGTAATTCCCTTACCGCACAGCACTTCTTCACCTCGCACCAAGCGGGTCCTCCTCCCTCTCGACATCCTGGACATTTTGCGTTTTGTATGAACCAGTCTAGTCCCTTCACAAATTGCCTGAAGTCGAATTTTCCTTTGGACCTGAATTCGAAACCATAGAGGTCCACGAATTCCCTCATTTGCTTCGCTGTTTCACTGATTAGTCCATTGAACTGTCCACAGCCTCCACAATGATCACCGCAAGGCGCTACTAACTCGTATCTTACCATTTTCCGGATCCCTGCAACTACTTATTCTTGCTCTGGTTGTATTTTTCCTGTTGCGTGCGCATGTGCTGTTTCAAGTTACAGCGTAGTTTAGAGCCTTTTCGGCATGGATGAGCGTCGTATCGAACAGTGGAACAGCGCAATCCGCTTCTTTAATGAGTAGCGGTATTTCCGTGCATCCTAAGACAATTCCTTCAGTACCCTTCTCTGTCAGGCTTTCGATTACTTGGACGTACTTCTTTCGAGATTCGTTGTTGATGATTCCTCTTGTGAGCTCCTCGTAGATCACTCTGTTAACTGACTCTTGGTCTTTCGGGTCCGGAACGAGCGTGCTTATTCCTCTTCTTTCCAAGCCTTTCCTATAGAAGTCTTTGCTCATTGTGAAGATTGTACCCAGGAGACCTACGGATTTCACGCCTTTTTCTTCGACGGCTTCCGCCGTAGCGTCGATGATGCTCAAGAGCGGAATGGAAATCGCCTTTTGCACTTGGTCAAAGACTAGATGTAACGTGTTAGCCGCGATTATCCCAAAATCGGCTCCGGCCTTCTCCAACGCCTTGAAGACTGCAATCATTTTGTCGGCAGTGAGATCCCAACGTTCATTGTAATGCCAATTGACGAATTCTTGGAAGTTAACGCTGTAGATGATCATTTCTGGATAACTGTAGTCGCTAAACCGTTTGGTGTATTCACGGGTTATGTGTTCGTAGTACGTCCGAGTTGATTCCGCGCTGACTCCTCCCAAGATGCCGATTTTCTTGTGCAAAAGTGTGCACCCAGATGGGGAATGCTGGGGAACGTTTAAAAATCACGTGGTGGAGCGGCTGCCCGCATGTATGTGCACGGGAACAAAATCAAGGGATGTGGTAGAAAGGTGCGGGTTGTGACGTAGCCCTTTCGAAGCTTGATGCCTTCTCAGCGCTCTCTAGAGTACGCCTGCGGCCTTGAGAATCTGTAGCATGGAAGCCATTGCCACGGTAGTCTGGGCGATCAGTACGTACTTGTTTTCCGCGAGTTCTTTGATGCTGTCAATTCCAAAGGCTTTCTTGAGAAGATCAACATCTCGCTCAGAGACCCCCGTGATCGCTGAGACCGGCTTCTTCGCCAGTTTTCTATAGGCTTCTGCGTTGAAAGTCGCATCCTCAATCTCCCCAGACCATTCTGCGAGACAATCAATCCCTTGGGCAAAGGTCACATATTTATTGGTGGCGAGGTCCTCCACCGTCACGATTCCAAAGGCCTTCTTCAAGTCGTCCGCGTCTGTGGCGCTGATGCCGCTTATTGCCGCAACAGGTGATTTGACCAGTTCTTCCACAGACTTCTTCTCATACGCCTTGTCGTAGAACTTCACGATGAATCCAAACTTTTCCAAACGGATCTACCTCACTAGTGCTACTAGCACCTCTTCGTCGTTGTGGATATAAGCTTTCTTTGCGACACAAGTCCACGTCACCAGGAAGGTCTCTCAGGCGGATGCACAAAATCCAGGAAG
>CAYFZQ010000028.1:0-19090 GCA_964347825.1 uncultured Candidatus Bathyarchaeia archaeon
GAAGAATTATTCAAAGCCGAACCCGTTGAAGACGGCCTCTGGAAGGGCATTCAATTCATCTACCAGTCAGAACAACAAGAGGAACTGAAAGGACTCCGAGGCTCGATCGCCTTCTTGACTCTTCCCTTCAGCAACATGGTCAAGATCAAACGGACATTCGAAAACCCTACCTCAGCAAGCTTCAAGTTCAACAACTGCCTCTGGATCTCTCCAGACGTCGGTGGAGTCTTCCACGAGAACGACGTGATCTTCCCACGAGCTGGCAAGACCTTTCTTTTCAAGCGCGCGGAAGGGTTTGCAGTTTCCCGTGTTGAGCCGGAGCAGGGGTGGGCCGTCGTGGTCAATAGAAATAAGAAACAATCGCTGGCCATAATCGTTGGAGACACCGACAAATCGGATATTCTCTCATTAGACATAGGCAAAACCATGTTGGAGTTGTTCATCATCTCCCGTGTCCTCCTGCTGCCTCACGAAACCTGCGAGCTTATAGACTTCGTGTTTTTGACTGATGAGAAATACGAGGCAGTCGGGAACATGGCAGCTTTGTTGCGCAAACAAGGGGCACACCCACTCGAGTAACCCAGGATTAGGTTGCAGCGAAAATTAATATCACAAGTGAACCGTGAATCTGCAGTTTCATCTTGAGTGATTGTGATGATTAGGCTCGAGCTGCATGCATATTCTGTACCGTAGACTCAAGTGTGTGCCCCGCAGAGCTACGACATTAGCCCTCTCAGAAGCCGGCGTTCACGATCAGTATATAGCCTAACATCACTAATGCCCCAAGAGTTCCACACTTCGTTGCAGTTTTCTGTAGGCTTACGACGTGTTTCGTTGACGGCTTCTTCAACAGGCGAATGTAGGCTTTGATGATCGGGGCGGAAAGGGGGAAGAGAGCAAAGGACACGAGTAAATGTCGATAGGGCAGCAAACCAAGAACGGAATAGACGAATGGTGAGGAACAGGCTAAGAGAACCATCAACCCAGCGACGATCGCCCCCTTCTTTCTGCCAAACCTAACCACAAAAGTGCGCACTCCCATCTTCCGGTCCACGTCATGGTCGCCAACGGCTTGAATGATATGACCACCACAGTGAATCAGCATCAGCGGCATGGCAGCCGCCACTATTGACGGAACATCGGCGGCCAGTTGGTCAGTTAATCCTCTTCCAATCAAGAAGGGCAGAAAGCCTGCGCCTATACCTGAAATCACGAAGTCAGCCACGGGGACGCTCTTCAGTCTGACCGGGGGCGTGGAATACGCTGTCCATACTCCTAAGTAGACGACAAACAGTGGGAGAACCTGTACCTTGGCTACGATCACCAAGACCAAACATGTGGTGACGAGAAAGAAAGCGAAGAGTATGGTCTTCCTCGGGCTTATGCGTCCAGAGGCAACTGGGAGATTTGACTTCACCTCGTTCTCGCGATCGTCCTCACGGTCAAAGTATTGATTCAAAACGAAGACGCTGGCCGTTGCAAGCGAGAAGGCAAAGAGGACTATAGCCGTAATCTCGACAGGCGGTACTCCAAAGAGAACGCTCCCAAAACCAAAATTGAAAAGCCATCCCAGCCAACTTCCCACTCTCGCAATCTCGAAGTAGTGAAACATTTCACCCCTTCCAGAACGAAGTTGAAATTTCAAAATTTAAGAGTTTGGACTCTTTGACGACGCAGGCCACGTCAGATGTGTTTAAAAGTGAGAGGTGCCTATTATGTGTGTCAACATCTACAGCGAGGAAGTTGAAATTGCCTAGTGAACCAAACGTCATATACGTGGGGAGGAAACCTCCGATGAACTATGTGTTAGGAATCATCACGAGTTTCAGCGGATCCAACGCTGACGAGGTGACTTTGAAAGCGCGAGGCCGATCCATCACGACCGCTGTCGACGCCGTCGAAATAGCTAGACACCGATTCATGAAAGACTTGAACATAGACAAGATCACACTCGGAACTGAAGAAATGCCGGCACGAGAAGGCGAAGGCCGTCCACGGATGGTTTCAACGATCGAGATCACGTTAACGCGAAAATAGGGCCAAATCAGATGCGAAGGAAAGCGTCACGGGGACGAGGTCGACCACGCGGTAGGTATCCCTCCGTCGCGGACTACAAGCTTCTTCAGTATCTGGCTCTGCTTTCAACGAATTATGAGATTGATTCTGACGAGTTTTTCGGCGGGTGCGTTGAAGCGTGGAAACATGATGAGTCCACGCGCAAAAGCCTTTCTATCACATGCCGCAAGAAAACACGAAATGACGCAATGTTTCTCATAACCAACAATTTCAAAGTGGTCGCCCAATTTCCCATACCTACCCACATCTTGGAAAAAAGCAATCCGCTCAAAGAGTTTGTGACGTAATGCCCAGAGATCCTGTCTGCGGCGTGCGTTTGGACGAAAAGACCGCCCGATACAAGATCAAACATGAAGGCGAAACATACTACTTCTGCAGTGTCAAATGCAAAAAGAAATTCAAAAGGCATCGCAGGAAATTTGTGAAGTAAACTGGATTCCTATTTGCGTTTAGTACCGTCTTCTCCGCTGATAGTCTCTTCTTCCGCCGTATCGGCGATAGCGTCTTTCTTGTTCATAGCGTTTGTCCGAAAGATTGTTCTCCGAGTTGATTTCCGTGATGGGCGATTCGTCTAGGAGTTTAAAACTGCCGTATCTTCCTATGTTCAGGCGCATGTTTCCTCGGAACAGGTTGACATAGCCATTGGTAATGCGCACGGTGGCTTCTTCGGTTATTTTGTCGATGTTATCGTCCCAGAGGGTTAAGTAGACGCATCCTGTTTCGTCTCCCACCAGCGCATCTGCAACCCTGCGTATCGTGTAGTCCCTTCCTGTGACATTCCTAATCTCGCTCTTGGAGACCACCTTAACGATGATGTTCACTTCTCTCGATCTTGGGGTCAATTGCTCTATCTTCGTGAGCTCGTCCTTTTCGGCTGATTCCTCATTTGGCATGTCTTCACACTCACTTCGGTCTGACATGTTCCTAAGGCGCAGAGTTCTTAAGAATTGCGGTCTGCCGCACAAATGGAACACAAACTGCAAACTTCAAAAATCACCCGTTCAGATCTGACGTGCGTGCGCATTCGTTCAGCAATGGAAAAAGGTTAATAGAAAAAGGGCTGAGTGATAGATGGGTCAACGATGTCGCGGGTCGTAGACGCTCTACTCAGTATTATCGGGACAATGGTGGACAATCCCGCCTCCATTCTCATCTTGCTTGGTATCGTGGCAATCTTGATGGGATGGGCGTACAGCGAGATCTGGATCGTTGCCGTCGGCCTGCTCGTGGCAATCGTGGGCATTATTGCCAGCGTTGGAAAAAGGAGATAGACGCTCAGAAAACAGCCGTAGGCGTCATCGTCAGCAGAGATCAAGTCTCTTCAAATGTGCAACGATCTATGAAGGCAGATCCCGAGAATCTGGGAAGAAAACTCTAGTTTCGAGAAAGAAATATTCTACGTTTGAAAGTGATTCCAAAGGGTTTCATAGTAGGCGTCTACTAGGGTCTTCTCAACAGAGATGCGGTAGAGGTTGCGACTGTTCTTGTGGTATATCTCTATCAGGTTGCGATTCAAGAGTCTTCTCAGAGACCAAGACAGCTTGTGTCGGCCTTCAGGCTTCACTCCCAACATATTCGTCAAGTCCTTTGTTTTGAAGTAGATTTTCTTTAGCGAGACCACATAGCCTATGGTCTTCAGAATCTCTTTCGACGGGTTTTCCGCTTCTGTGTCGCGCTGCTGGACGTGCATCACGTAAAACGTTCGGGTGTAATCTTAAAAGCTCGATGTACCATTCTTCTATGGAACATTCTTACATCAATGTGTATATCCTGCGGGCAAACTCAGGGAATTCGGCGCGACACTTTGGTTCTACATGTTTCACAGAAGTTGCAGTCTTTTGTGTCGACCATTTGAATACTATTGGAAAAAGACATGACACACGACGGATCACGACAATGCGGGAGCCCAAGCGTATGCCCTACCTCATGCACAGCCTCCTTTGCACAACGGTCATCAAGGAGCGCTCTATCCGAGCGGTAGCCGTAAAACTCCGGTTTTAATCTGTAAAGAGAGATCATGGCAACCTTCCCTGGGCATTCCGCCTGACCGAAGACGAAATTTAGTCTGGGCGCATATAGGTCTACACTAGTTACTCCCAAGACTCGATCGACGTCGAAATCGTTGGTGAAATCTCGAATTCTCGTTAGGATGTTTGGGGAGTTATACTGCTGCCTTCTTGAATTATAGGCCTCTTTGGGTAGGGGCATCACCTGCTGAGAGAGCGTACAGGTGGTTTCGGGGAAGGTGGAGGTCAGACGCTTTCTTGTGATTTGCAGGGGACTTGACCCCGAGGGGCCTATACGCAAGACCACTGCTCTCATCCGTTTCCCTCAAGCGTATACACGTCTCCTGCCTTCGGAGCCACTGCTTTCAGCCCGACTTCGTTTCTTATCCACTTGGCGAATTTCTCACAGTTCCCTTCCGCGCCGTGCACCACATAGACCGTTGGATTTCCTTCAACTTCTTTCACGGTCTCTTGAAGTTGGCTGGCTCCGCAGTGAGATGAAAAATCGAAGTATTCAACCTTGGCCTTCACCTCCCGTATCTTCCCATCAATAACGCATGTCCCTTTTTCAAGTAACTCGCGCCCAGGAGTACCCGGGATCTGATAACCTACTAGAAACACAGCGTTTCGCCGTTTCTTCCCTACTTTCTGAATGTAATACGCAGCAGGACCCCCTTTGAGCATGCCCGCGGGAGATATGATCGCTCCCGGTTTCTTTGCCGCTCCTCTTCGATCTCTCCATCCTTGTACCCAATTTGCTGCGTGAAGCGCATTCATGAATAGCTGTGGGTCTTGCATGTATGACGTGTGGTCCATCATCACTCGGTTCACCTTGCGCGACATCCCATCCATCGTGATGGAATGCTCGAAATGACCCGCAGCAAGGATACATGCGACCTCTTGTGATCTTCCTACGCTGAAGGCCGGAATCAGAACGGTGCCCCCATTCTCCACCACTTCTACAACACGTTCCGAAAATTCCTTCTCCAAGAGTTTCCTTTCGGTGTGTTCTTCATCGGCGTACGTGCTCTCCATGATCAACGTATCAAGCGGGCCGTAGTCTCTATCGGCACCTTTCAACAATCGGGTATTGGTGGTGTTGTAGTCACTTGTGTAGACTAGCCTGTGCTCATCTGTTTCCACCAGCGCCTGCGCCCCTCCAGGAATGTGCCCTGAGTACAGAATCTGCAGGCTGAGATCACCAAGAACCTGTTGTTGTCTGAAGTCGAGATGAACACAATTTTCCATCATGGACAACAGTTCGATGTATTCAAATGGCAGATAATAACCACTCAAGTGGATGAAATCTGAAATTAACAGCTTTGCCAGGTCAAAGGTTAGCTGTGTTCCGTACACAGGGGTCTTTTCTTGAATGTGAAAGATTGGGACGGCCCCCGAATGATCGAGATGACTATGGGTCAAGACAATGCCATCCACCTCTTTGGGTGAAACGTGCATCGGGAAGCCAGGCTCGTGATTCAGCATGACGCCATAATCCAATAGCAGCATGGTCTTTTGCGTCTCGAGCGCTATCGCTACCCTTCCTACTTCTCTTGCACCGCCGAGAAGCTTCATCTTCAATGCAATCGTATTCACATCCTTTACTGAGCTAGATAATGTAATCTTGGATCATTCGATTTCGCTCAACGCGTAGAGATTGTGACACATTTCAACAAGGCGGCTAGTTTACAGGTCATTTCCAGTGTTGGTTTGTAATTCTACACAAATATGCATGAGCCTGCATAAAAAACTAACATTAGATCTGAACAAGCATTTGCGCGATGTCCAGCTAATTCGAGGCAAGAAACTGAGAAGTGATGGATAGAAGGGAACCCACAACTCAGGGTGTAGTGTTGGTATGGGTATAATCTTGTATTTGATTTGCCCCTTCTATCCAAAAAATGACTATTCAGGTTTCTTAAATAGTTTTACAGACTCCAGAATGTTGACTTGCCTTTCCCCATCCGGCCCAACGCAGAAAGCCTTCGTATCGAAGGAGAGTGGAGAGAGCCTAGAAGTAGCATGGAAGGGCAATAGCTCTCTCCTGATTGTTAAGGGCTTTCCTTCTCCTCCAAGATCTTAGATGACGGTTTCATATTATGAGTGTTATGAAGAATTCTACTAGAGAAACATTCTAGTTGATAATCACGCCCCAAAGACCCAAGCCTACCTTTTCACATAAGCTTTCGCCTTGTCTGATTGGGTCGTCGAGGGTAGTGCTTTGCTCACTGCAACAGCAAGATCCCCCAGAACATCCTCGTCCCAAGGACTCTTAGCTTCTACTACTCGGAGAGGAACATACTTCTTCCTACAAGCGTCTTCACAACTCGCCCTTACTTTCCCTTTCCACACCTCTTGATCTAACAGCACGACGATCATCTCATAATCTGTAACTGCAATATAGCGCTCAATCTGTCCGGCTACGTAAGCCAAGATCTCCGAGTCCAGAGGCGTCGTGATTTCATGTTGAGAGAGCGGATAGACCTCGTCGAGTTCTGCAGGTACCACCCCAAAAGGCGCTGCATATGTACACAGGTGGACTCTTTCCATGCCATCTCCGATTTCTCGAACAAGTCTCTTCAGGGCTCTTTGACACTCTCGTGACTTGTGAAACGGCTTCATTTGCGTCTGCGGTAGGAGAACGAGGCTTCTCGCCTTTTGTGGCGGCGAATATCGCGCCAAAAGCCTCTTCCTATGACGGATAACTTCTGGCCGTGTCAAATCAAGAGAGCCGAAGAACGAGAGGCCTCTCTTCTTTGTGACGGGGCTCTGCTTCTCCAGATATTCGGCGTATTTGCGCAGATTTTTGACACCTTTGAGCAGTGCGGGATGTCCATGCGCTCTCAACTCTAGATGTTCCCAAAGGCAGCCCTCTGCAATCGCCTGCTTTATCCGTCTCAGCTCCGAAAGGCTGACAAAGAGGTTATGTTGGGCAAGTTTCTCCTGCTTCTTCGCGGCTTCCATATTCATAAATTTCTCCGGTTCGCTGTGAACACATACGGGGCACGAGCATGGAAAGTATTCGAGTTCGCCGAGCCGTGACGTTCCATACTCGGTGAGGTAACGGTCTTCACGAGCGTAGATTGCGTAGGCGGCGGAGTCGAACAGGTCGCAGCCCAAGGCTACGGCTAGGGCAAACATGAAGGGGTGCCCTGCTCCAAAGAGGTGGAGCGGTCTTTGGAGTGGCAACGCCATTTTTGCGGTCAGAATCATGTCGACCAAGGTGTCGAAGAGGTACTGTTCCATAACCGGTGTGGGGCTTCCCAAGGCATGAATTTGGAAAGGCAATTCGCCCATGCTTTTTGCTGAACGGGCGACCAGCTCCAGGTGGCGGCCTCCCTGAACTGGGCCTACCCAGAGGATATCCTCCCGCGTCTTGATCTCTGCTAATTCGCGCGCTCTCTTTAGCGTCTCATTCACCGTGTACGTCGCGCGTTCCCTGGTAGTCTTCCATCCCGTCGGGAGGTCCAGAATTGTCGCAATATCCGTGTCGATGTCCTCTTGGTACCTCACGATCTCTTTGGATGTAACCTCGACGTCTCCGTACACCAGTGCTTGGTAGGCGCCGGAGTCTGTCATGATACTCCCGGTGTAGTCCAAGAAGGTGTGTATGCCCTGGTTTGTCGCCTGTTCGTTGAAGTGCTTCTTTATTATGTATGCGTTGGTTATGAGGGCGGAGCAGCGGAATTTCGTCTGAATGACTTTGGGTTGGATCGGCTGGATGGCAGGATTGATAACCGGTAGGAGGACAGGGGTTTCAATCGGGCCGCTCTTAGTTTGGAGGCTGCCTATTCTTGCCAAGAGGTCTCTGTCTTTTATTTCGAAGGACATGGAGATGGCCGCCGGGACATACTTTTAATATCCTGAGGGATTTCTTAATTGTGCTGGTTCAGGAAGACTAGGGTATGGTGTGCATAGTCAAGACCTATGAGAAGCCTGTTCTGTCGAATCCGGTGTTGATTGAAGGGCTGCCTGGCATAGGGTTTGTGGCGAATATCTCAGCGTTGCATCTCATTCAAGAGTTGAAGGCAAAGTTTTTCGCTGAGGTCCGTTCCTCATCGTTTCAAGATTTTGCCGTAACCGCTGAGAAGGGGCAGACCAGTTTTCCCATTAACGAGTTGTATTATCACAAGGGCAGAGACAGTCATGAACGGGACTTGATCATTCTCTATGGGAACACGCAGGCGCTGACCACCTTCGGCCAGTACGAGTTGTGCGGCCGGATCTTGGATGTCGTGGAGGGTTTGGGCTGCAACGACATTGTGACTCTTGGTGGCTTGAGGGTGGACAGGAAAGTCGATGTTCCTGGGTTATATTGCGCTGTTTCTGATTCAGCGATGGTGGATGAGGTGTTAGACCGTGGTGCGAAGATTATTGGCGGCCAGATTTTCGGTCTCGCTGGGCTTCTTGTGGGGTTAGGCAGACTGCGCGGTATGAAGGGGCTTTGCCTTCTGGCGGAGACTCCCGGCTACTATCCTGATGCCAAGGCCGCACGAGCGGTCTTAGATCTGGTTTGTGGGTTGTTGAATTTCAGGATTGACTTAGAAAGAATAGATGTGGCAGCAAAGGCTACTCGCGATATTCTTGAATCGTTTGGTGTGGGTAGCACCTACTCAGTTGGGGAGAGAAAAAAGAGGGAATCGAGGCACTGGTTAATCTAGGTCTCGGTTCGCTTGGTTTCAGCCATGAATTGGTCGTAGACGGTTTGAACCCTTTCTGCTGCAGGGCCGGTCCCTTCAGCTACACCTTTCTCTGTTAGTTTGATTTTGTCCATGATCCAGATGAAGCCCTTATCTTCGTAGAGTTTCACCATGGTTGGGAAGACTTTTTCGAGACGGTCGGCTAACGCTTTGAGGTCAAACGGTTTCTCTATCGCCAAGATGTTTACAACATTGTTTCCGTTTATGATAGCTTTGAAGATGTTCTTTCCTTTCTTGTCCTTGGCGTCCGCTAGTGATAGCGTGAGCGTTTGAGGGTTGATGCCGGTTAGCAGTCCTGTGTAGGTATTTCCTCCTGTAGTTGTGATTTGCACGGTCTTCTCTAGGAGGGTCGCCATTTCTGAGAAGAGCTTTCTTTGGGCTGTTGACATATCCGTAACCTTTGCATATCTGTGTATTTAGTGTTATCAAGTGAAGCTTATTTTGTTTCTTGTAAATACCTTAGAAGTGCGGGGACAGCTGGACTTTATCGCATTGCTAAATGGTACTTTGGGCATAGCGTTGTGGGGGCACGCCGGTGAGTCAAGACACAACTCGATGGAAAGCCGAAAGCATCTAGATAGGTGTCTTTCTTCGGCCTACCGGCTTGTATTTCATGAGCTTCTTCTTTAATTCCTGTCTTTTCTCCGGCGAGATGGTGATCTCGTTCTCTTTCAACACGTAACTCTCTCTATCCAGTAAAACCATCTTTCCTGGTCGCAGATCATTCTGCAGATTCACGTGGGGGCCCACTATGCTCCGGGGTCCAATCTTTACCCCAGGCGCCAGACAAACATTGATTCCGGTCTTACTGCCGTCCCCTATCAGAGCCCCAAACTTGTCCAAACCGGAGTCTACTCGCCTGCCATCTAGATTCACTTTGACTGATTTCTCGTCAAACCGGAAGTTCGCAGTGATTGTCCCCGCTCCGAAGCTGCAATCATCGCCGACGATGCTGTCGCCAATGTAGTTCATATGAAACCAGCAATTGTCGCCAATCAGCGAGTGCTTAATCTCCGTTGAGAAACCAACGACGCAGTTATCACCCATGGACGAGTAGTTCCAGACCAGGGAGTTGTTACCTACGTAACTGTTGGCTCCAATGTAGCAGGGGCCTCTGATGCAGCTTCCTTCCAGAACCCGGGCGCCTCGTCGAATCCAGACATTTCCCTCTACCACCGCCTTCTCCGAGACGCTGACGTCATCTTCAATCCTCGGCGTTTTGATGTGCTTGTCCATCAAATACCGGTTAATGGCAAACAAGTCCCAAGGAAATTTGTAGCCCGCGAAAAAACCATCATAGATCACTGCGCTGACCAATTTTCCCTTTTGAATGAACCTCTCTATGGCGTCCTCGTACTGATGATCCGAGACAGGAATCTCTTGGTAGTAGTCGAAGATCTGGTTCGGCAGGACATACGCTCCGATAACAGCTAGGTTACTGGGCTCCGTCCCTTTTGGAGGCTTCTCCACGAACTTGGTTACTCTCTCTTTCTCCTTCTTGATGATGCCGAACTTCCAAGTCTCCTTCACGGGCTTGCAGGAGAGAACAACCTCTGCGCCACTCTGTTTATGCTGCTCCAAGATCCGCTTGATCAAAGAACTCTCGAAAACGTCATCAGCGTTAACCACAAAGAACTGATCCTCCACCAAATCCTTCGCGGTCTCAAGGGCATTAGCCATGCCTAAGGACTCTTTCTGGATGGTATACTCGATGTTGACATTAAGCTGGGCGCCGTCTTCGAAATAATCCCTAATCTGCTCACCATTATGACCTGTCACAATGACTAAATCCCGCAAACCCCCCTCCTTCAACGCCTCGACAACGTACTGAATCAGCGGCTTTCCCAAGACCCTAAACATGGGCTTCGGCTTGTCCACTGCCAAAGGGAAAACTCGTCTACCAACGCCTCCTGCGAGGATGACCGCCTGCAAACCCTAACAACTCTCCGTCATAGCTTGCTTCAACTCTCCAACAGCAAAATTGTAGAGCTCCTCCAGCTTCTCTTCACTTCTTGCCTCAGCAGAAACCCTAATCACCGGTTCAGTATTAGAGGGTCTCAAGAGCACCCACCCATCCCCATCGATGAGCTTCACCCCATCAATATCGATCACCTCTAAACCCGCGTTCTTAAACCTGACTTTCACCTTGTCAACCACATCGAACTTCAACCTGTCCGGACAACTGAAATTCTTCTCGTGGATAGACGGATACCTCGGCAGAGAATCAACTATTTCGGAAAGTTTCTCTTCGCGTTTGGAGAGAATCTCCGCCATCTTGAGACTGGCAAAAATTCCGTCATCCATGCCGTGCAAATCGGGAAAATAGAAGTGGCCACTCGTCTCTCCACCTAACACCGCATTCTCAGCAATCATGCGATCCATAATGAAGACGTGACCAACCCTCTCCACTACGGGGATTCCACCCAACCCCTTCACAAATTCCTTCACAGCCAAAGAACAACTTAACTCATAAACCACAGTTCCACCCCTCTTTTCCTCCAAAACGTCTTCAGCGAATATTAGCAGCGCCAAGTCTCCAGGGATCAACCTCCCCCTGTCGTCAACAAAGACTGCCCTATCTCCATCTCCATCGTATCCCACGCCAAAATCGGCCTTCTCTTCAACAACTCTCTTCTTTAACTCGCCCAAGGTCTCCTCCCTCGGCTCGGGCAGATGAGACGGAAACCTACCATCCGGCTTCTCATTCAAGGTTGCTGTGTCACAATTGAGTCGTTTGAAGAGGATCGGAACAAGCAATCCACACACACCATTGGCGGTATCGGTCACAACCCTCAGCGCTCTCTGAAGGCGGACTTCATCCAGAGCAAACTCCATATACTCCTCGATAATCCCGCTATAGGTGACGACCTTCCCGTGCTTCTGTCTGGAAGCCTTTAGGTCCACTCGCTTCGCCAACTGCTTGATCTGAGCCATCTCTTCTCCATAGACACATCCCCTCTGCTTGAACAACTTGAACCCATTCCACTCCGGCGGATTGTGGGACGCTGTAACCATGACGCCCGCATCTTTGTCCAAATGGTTGGTTGCGAAGTATAACAAGGGGGTTGGAACCACACCAACGTCTGTAACATTGCAGTTCGAGACTATTCCCGATACTAGCGCCTTTCCAAGACGTTCTCCGCTCAATCTGACATCTCTGCCAACAACCATCTCTCGGTTCTTCCCCAGATGATCGCTGAAAGCTACGCCAATTGTGGCTGCAGCCTCCTCAGTGAGCTGATCACCAAAGACTCCTCTTATATCATAGGCCCTAAAAATTGTGTCAAAGTCGAGACTGCTGCGAGATGCCAAAGTGAACAATCTCCAAATGCTATTCTCTGCAAGGTTACTTAAATCATGCTTTGCATGCAATCAAAGCGCGTAACGCAGGAAAACACAGTATTCTGTCCTCTGCCGCGAAAAAAGAAAAGAGAAAAGTGGTGACGTACGAAGAGGCGACTCCGTACGCCGTCTAGCCTCTATGCCTTCTTTTCCATGAACCCAACTACTATAGCAACCAAACCGACTATGATTTTCAGTATTGCGTGCCAGTCTGGTTCTGTTGCCATGTCGGAGACGCCTGGCCAGCCTGCGATACCCATTATCAGAACTATGATGCCGACAATTATCAAAGTCCACTTTGCGTATCCCACTTTGCCTCACCTCCCCTCATTTTGAAAGGGTGTTTGCTCAAAGTGAGCTTTTATATTTTGCGCATGCTTCACACAGAGGGGGTGCGTATATAGTGAATGACACATTGAAGTGTGTTTTTCATCTTCATTGATAGGAATGGTCATAATGTGAGCGCAAATGATGCAGTCATCCAGTAATTTGCGTTGCATTACTGAACTGAACAAAGGCGTCATGAATGTGGATAAGTGAGGATCGTAATGAGGCGCCCATAAGGATATTAATTCTGAATGGTTGACTGGTGTCGGTGTATGAAGTCAATTAACTTGGGTAGTGTGGGATGTTCACTAGCGGGATTCGAAATGTAGTATGCCGCAGTTGCGTTTGCCAAGGCTAGACGCTCCCGAGCGGAGAGATCGAGTGCGTCACCCAATATGTTCCCAGCGTTCCAAGCGTCTCCGGCTCCAGTGGTTCTCAAAACTGGGACTTTGAAGGTTGGGACAGTGGTCTCTGACTCGCCCTCGAATGATCCCGCCAAAGTCGTAGTGTGAATATCTATTCGGGCGGAGAGGTGCTTTGCTAGCGTCCTTGCGCACTCCTTTGCCGACTCGTCAGATCGCGACCGTTTCCGCGTGTGGGCTATCTTGCCATCTAGTTGTGATGCGTAGCAGAACGCTTCATTTTCATTTACGCTGAGGATATCGACGAGATTCTCTGACAGAACATGTTTCACAAGCTTGGGAATCGCCTCTTCGTTGGGGAGCGGATCTGAAGTGTCGTAGTATGTCTTGCCTCTTCCCTCACTTTTTACGCACCGAAAGACGCTCTCTGCCAATTCCGTCCCCCAGCGCCGAGTCGAAGCCCAATTGAACACACAAACATAATCAGTTTTCTTCAGAAGCTTGCGGTCCTGGAGGGTGAGGTCCTCGGGACCGAAATCGGGAAGGGACCCGAGATCACTCATCATGATATTCACCTTTTCGCCCCTGTGGCTTACTTCAATGGCTGTAGTGACCGCCATCTTGCCGTGAGCTTTCACATGGGTTAAGTCCACGTTCATGGGGTCTAAATAGAAATGCAGCAGATGGAGTCCAAGCGGACTGGTGACAATAATCGGGTGCACTTTGAGGCCAAAGACTGCCAGGGCTGAAGCAGCGTTCGCAGCGTTTCCACCTCTCAACTCAAGTTGCTTGACTCCATGAACGCCGCCGCCTTTGCGTTCAGCAACCACAGCGAGAGCTTTGGAAAGATCTTCTACATCCCCATCATAGATTACGAAGCGATCAAGAAAGAAGTCTGGCATCACCGCAACACTAGTCTCCTTCATCTTTCGCTGCTTCACGGACTGAAGCATCTCTTTCATAGTTTTAGACAGTGACATTGTCGTTCCCTACGCAAGAGTCTCTATGCGTTGAAATGTCCTCTGCAATTAATCCTCTTTCATCGTTCTGATAACTCTTTATAACTCCAGACACTTTAGACACATTACCAACTATCTTTGCCCGGTGGTAATCAACGATGTTTACTGAGCAACAGTTAAAGGAGATGAGGAACCGGCACGATGACTGGTGCCAACAGGTTGTAACGAAAGCGGTGGCACGGACGCCCGAGCGTAATGAGGAGTTTGTGACAAGCTCTAACATTGAGATGAAGAGGGTGCATACGCCTCTCGATATCGAGACTCTTGATTATGGGCGGGATTTGGGGTTTCCGGGGGAGTATCCCTTCACGCGGGGGGTATATCCAACCATGTATCGAGCACGCTTCTGGACAATGCGACAGTATGCAGGATTCGGCACGGCTGAGCAGACTAACGCCCGTTTCAAATATCTGCTCGAACAGGGGCAAACAGGACTAAGCGTCGCGTTTGACATTCCAACCCAGACGGGTTATGATGCTGATCATCCGCTGTGTCAAGGCGAGGTCGGAAAAGCTGGAGTGAGTATCAGCACTCTCGGTGATATGGAAACCCTGTTCAACGGGATTCCCTTGGACAAGGTCACTACGTCTATGACCATTAACGCGCCAGCGCCAATCATCTTGTCAATGTACGTCGCAGTCGGCGAGCGGCAAGGGTTCCAGCAAGCAAGGTTGGGTGGGACCATACAGAACGATGTCTTGAAAGAATACGTGGCGCGTGGGATGTATGTCTACCCTCCGGCAGCATCCATGAAGATGGCGACCGACATTTTTGAGTACTGTTCCCAGAATATGCCACGGTGGAACACCATAAGCGTGAGTGGCTACCATATCCGGGAAGCAGGAGCGACCGCCACGCAGGAAGTAGCCTTCACGTTAGCCAACGGTATCGCCTACGTGAAAGCTGCAGTTGAGAGGGGATTGAATCTAGATGAATTCGCACGGAGGCTCTCGTTCTTCTTTGCGGCCCAGAACAACTTCTTAGAGGAAATCGCGAAATTCAGAGCTGCGCGAAGGTTGTGGGCGAACATAATGCGTGAGAGGTTCGGCGCCAAGAACCCTCGTTCATGGTTGCTAAGGTTTCATACACAGACCTCGGGGGTTGCCCTGACTGCCCATCAACCACACAACAACATCGTTAGGGTGGCAATCCAAGCTCTGGCGTCCGTTCTTGGCGGAACGCAATCGCTGCACACAAACTCTTTCGATGAAGCCTATGCACTGCCAAGCAAGGAGGCGGCGAGGATCGCCTTGCGGACGCAGCAAATCGTTGCCTATGAGAGCGGGGTTGGAGACACTGTTGATCCTTTAGCTGGATCGTACTGTATCGAATATTTGACGAACCGGATTGAAGAAGAAGCAAGGGATTACATCGGCAAGATAGATGAAATCGGCGGCGCAGTAGCTGCGATCGAGAAGGGCTATATGCAACGTGAGATCGTTGAGAGCGCTTACACGTATCAGAGGCAAATGGAAAACAAAGACAGGATCGTCGTGGGCGTAAACGAATTTACTATCGAAGAGGAAGCTCCCATTGAAATCTTGCGCATCGATCCGATCATTGAGAAAAGACAGGTCGAGAAGCTGAGGAAGATAAAGAGAGGAAGAAATAACTCAAAAGTGAAGAACGCTCTAAGCAAGGTTCACCACGCGGCGGAACACGATGAAAATCTGATGCCAGCTTTTCTTCGAGCCGTGGAGGAATATGCCACACTTGGGGAAATCTGTGACGTGCTACGGGAGGTCTTCGGCGAGTACAAAGCGCCGACTATTTTCTGATGTTTATCTTGGGAGCGCTACTGGACCTTCATGAGGCGCCATTCTCGATAATCTGTGGCAACCTTGATGTAGCTTCTCAGCGACTCGTCAACCTCTGGATCGCCAGTGTCAACCCTCAAGACGTTGCCCTCGATGCCCCGGATTTTACTACGCGTCGCTGCAACAATAACTCTCTCTTTGGCGACCTTCTTGAGAATTTTCGGGCTGATCTGTTGATTTCCCCGTCCCAGTAGCATGCCCTGACGACCAATGGGTGAAACGACTATCCAGACATTGCGAAAGTCCTCGATCTCCTGAAGCATTCGCCGCTCATTCACGTCTGTTATCACAGCCTTATCTCGGTAAATGTCGATACCCAGCAAGGTCTTGTCCACACCAAGCGCGTCTGTGATGCACTTGACCGTTGTGCCGGGACCGAGTATGTAAGTTCCTTTCGGATCCATTTCCTCGACAATAAATCGAGCCACAGCCATCTGGTTTTCATGCTCGTCTAGCGTCTCTGGGCTCACTTGTTTGCTGCCTGCGACGCGCATAGGCACGAACGGTCCTTTAAGACAGCCGTACAGGTTGACAGCGATGCGGTCCTCTTTCCTAATAGCGCGTTCATCGGCATCCATTATTTCGAAGTCCGTCACTTGAGCTGCTTTATCAGCAAAAGCCATCACGACTTCCGCTGCTTCTGAAGGACTAACGGCGAAAATGCCGCTATACATTTTGACGCCGGACGGAACACCGAGGACAGGCGGACCGTTTGCGCCGGGCATAGCATCAAGGATATCCCTCGCGGTGCCGTCGCCTCCAACGAAGACGATCAAGTCGACTTCTCGGGCGATCATGTGCTTGACGGCTGTTTTAGTGTCTTGGGCAGTAGTCTCGGGCTCGAGAGGTATCTGTAGGACTTCCGTGGGTAGACTTGCCTGGCGGCTTTCAGTCTCTCCCATGGGATTGGGGCAGGCGACTATGTGAACGGCTTCTTCAGGGCTTGGTTGGAGTTTCTTCAACTTTTTGAGGAATTCCGTTGCTCTGTCGGAAGCGACTGGGGTTGCGCCTCTCCGGATGGCTTCTTGGACAACTCCGTCTGTTCCCTTGAGTCCAACTCTGCCCCCCATTCCGGCGATGGGGTTTACAATGAAGCCCATTTTGAAGTCCGTTTTCAGCTCTCTCCATTCACGCTTCGTCTAGAGAAGGCAAGGTCTTATATCTTTAGCTCAGACCCAAGCGGCGGCAGCAAACTCATATGGTTTGCTAATACATTATTACTTGATAACCGTGAAGTCGTCAGCGATTGCCCATTCTAACATTGCCCTCATCAAATACTGGGGGCGTTCTCAAGAACATGACCCCTATCTGAATATCCCTTCACACGACAGTGTAAGTATGACGAAGTATGGATTAATACCCAATACGCATTTAGAAACTCACACGACCATTGATTTTTCTGATGTTCACAAAGAAGATACGGCTTTTTTAGAAGGCGAAGTTCTGACTGGAAGGAAAATGGAAAGAATCCTCAAAGTTGTCAATCCACTGAGAAAATATGCAAACATCGATCGAAAATTCAAAGTGATGAGCAGGAATGATTTTCCTACCCAAGCGGGACTAGCCTCCTCAGCCTCAGGGTTCGCGGCATTGGCAATAGCTGCTGTAAACGCCTTCGGTATTAGTTTTTCAAAAGAAGAAATCTCGACGTGTGCAAGACTGGGTTCTGGTTCGGCAACAAGGTCAATTCACGGTGGATTTGTGTATTGGCATAAAGGTAATTCTCATGAAACTTCTTATGCGGAGCAGATTTGCGGTCCGGAGGAATTTGATATGAATGTTGTAATCGCACTTGTTCACGAAGGAAAAAAGGAAGTTACTTCAGATGTAGGTCATGAATCAGCATGGACAAGTCCTTTCAATGATGTTAGAACCAAAAAGTCTCAAGGACAAGCGATAGAGATCAAAAACGCAATTCTGAATGACGATTTCAGCAAAGTTGGGAGAATAGCAGAAGAGAATTGCAGATATATGCATGTTGTCATGATGACTTCTGATCCACCTTTGTTTTACTGGCACCCTGATACGTTAAGACTAATCAAATCAATTCAGAGATTGAGAAAAGAGAGTTTAGAATGCTATTCTACAATTGATGCGGGTCCAAACGTTCATTGTCTCTGCAGACCTGAGGATACTTATGAGCTTCAAAAAATGTTGGAAAAAATGAAGTTTGTTAGAAAAACTATTCCTGCAAAACCCGCAAATGATTCCTGTGTCACAAAGGAACACTTGTTTTGAACTTATTCTACTATGTACGTACGAAGGCGAAATCATACTTTGGTGTTCAAGCTCATCCGCATTTCTGTTTGGAATCACCCTCTACAGATTCCATCTTTCGTTTGGGAGAAATCTTTAATACGGGAGTCCAGTGAGTTAGCCCCTCACAAGGCGCACCATCGAAAAGGAATCTAGACAGATCGGCTTTGCGTCGAACAACTGAGAGGTTTGTGGTTATGCACGCAGTGGTGAAGAAAAAGCGGGAGCCTGGAGCTGAGATCACGACTGTAAACCCGCCGAAAATCAAGAGAGACGAAGTTCTCGTCAAAGTTAAGGCCGCTTCTATCTGCGGGACGGATGTGCACGTATGGGATTGGAATGAATGGGCACAGAGCAGGATAACGAAGATTCCACTAATTCTCGGGCACGAAGTTGCTGGAGTGGTCGTTGAAGCAGGCTCTGATGTGACCACCTTGCAGGAGGAGGACATGGTGTCCGCGGAGACCCACATCGTGGACGGCACGTGCTATCAGTGCAGAACGGATCGCATGCACGTCTGCCAACATGTACAGATACTCGGTGTCGACAGGGATGGTGTCTTCGCTGAGTACGTTGCCTTGCCAGAGAGAAATGCCTGGAAAAATGATCCCCACCTCGACCCTGCTATCGCTTCGATTCAAGAGCCCCTTGGAAATGCGGTTCAATGTGTCCTGCCGAAAGATCATATCGAGGATGTTGCAGGCAAGAATGTAGCAGTCTTGGGATGTGGGCCCATCGGATTGATGGCTGTTCTGGTCCTCAAGACACTGGGGGCCGCGAAGATCTTCGCCACTGGTGGCGGACGAAATCGAATACGTATGGAGTTGGGAAGGAAATTGGGCGCTGACATGGTTCTTAACGCAAGAGAAGATGATGTTGTTGAAACTGTAATGGACGCGACGGGTGGAAACGGCGTAGACGTGGCATTAGAGATGTCGGGAGCCCCTTCGGCGGTGGAACAAGCCTTTCAGCTGGTCACGCCCGGGGGAAGAGTCTGCCTTTTTGGACTGTTTGAGCAGCCTGTGAAACTTGATTTGAATGATGCGATTGTCTTCAAGGCTGCAACAGTGTATGGGATTTCGGGGCGCAGGATGTTCCAAACGTGGTATCAAGTGAAAGGTCTAGTCTCCCGTTCTGATTTCAGGAAGAAGATCGCTTCCATCATTACGCACAGAATGCCGATTA
>CAYFZQ010000029.1:0-18900 GCA_964347825.1 uncultured Candidatus Bathyarchaeia archaeon
GACAAAGCCTCTTCAACCCAGCCGTCCAGCTCCTAACACAAAACACCGGTCACCGCGCAGCCCAATGGATAGAAGACTACGCTTTCTTCGACGGCTACGAATGCCCACCACAATACCGAGACGATTACCCAGAATTGTACCAATAGTCCGTAAGGCGACAACGGCAAATGTCTGAAATACTGGACATAACCCTAAGAACCATCCACATCAGCGTCACAGCCACCCTACTCGCAACACTGTGGAGCATACCCACCGCAACACTCATAGCCCTTAAAAACTTCCCAGCCAAACAACTCACAAAAAGCATATTCAACGCTCTCATGGGCGTGCCCACAGTTGCCCTAGGACTAATCCTCTACCTTCTATTGTCTTCATCTGGACCATTAGGCTTCACAAACATACTCTTCACGCCAATAGCCATAATCATCGGTCAGGCACTTCTCATCACCCCCATCCTCATCAGTCTTGCAACCAACGCCCTGGAAGCAGTAGACCCAGAAATAGAAGATCTAGCCCGGACTCTGGGCGCGTCAGAAACTGAAACCAGCCTGACTATACTAACAGAAGCAAGAACCGGCGTCATCCTAGCTCTCATAGCTAGTTTCACAAGAGCCTTTGCAGAACTCGGTGTAGCCCTCTCGGTAGGCGCCAACTTACGTGGAGGAACACGTATACTAACAACAGCCATAGCCATGGAAGTCCAAAGAGGTCAAATCCATCTCAGCCTTACTCTCACCGCTATTCTCCTAGCCATAGTTCTGGCCACCACCATAACCACAAATGTTCTCCAAAGGCGAGAAACGTGACAGCGTTAATAGAACTGAAAAACGTAGCCAAACACTACGGCAACCTCACAGCCCTACAAAACATAAACTTCCAGATAGAAAAAGGTGAAACAATCACCATTATGGGACCCAACGGCTCCGGCAAAACCACCATGCTAAGAATCATGGCAGGACTCGATATCCCAACAAGCGGAGAACTCTACTTCAACGGAACAGAAATCACCGATAACAACAGAAAACAAATTCGCGACCACACGACCATGGTTTTCCAAAAGACTGCTCTCTTCAACACAACAGTCTACAACAACATAGCCTACGGCCTCAAAATAAGAGACTACACCAAGAAACAAATCGACCTGAAGGTATCCAAGGCCCTAGACACCGTAAAACTCCAAGGCTATGAAAAACGGCAAGCGAAAAAACTTTCCGGTGGAGAACAACAACGCATAGCCCTTGCCAGAGCATTAGCCCTAGACACACCGCTCCTCCTCCTAGACGAACCCACAGCAAACCTAGACCCAGAAACCATGTCCATCATAGAAGAAACAATCACCCACACAAACCGCCAGTTTGGCACGACCATAATAGTAGCCACTCACAACATCTTCCAGGCCCAAACCATCACCAAAAGAGCTGTCCTCCTCCTCCAAGGCAAAATCGCTCAAACCGGAATCACAGAGGAAATCTTTGAAGCACCATCCCTCACCTTAGCAGGCTTTGCGAGACTAGAAAATGTCTTTACAGGCGTCTCGCAACTTCTTGAAGAAGGTACCTCGCTAGTTGACATCGGCAACGGTATCCAAGTTGAAACAGCCACAAGACAGACTGGAAAAGTCACAACGTACATAAGCCCACAAGACATCATCTTGTCCCGGAGGCCGCTAGAATCCAGCGCGAGGAACGTCTTCAAAGGCAGAATAGCTGAGATCTCGGATCAAGGACCCATAGTCAGACTACAGATCAATGCAGGAAAAAACTTCCTAGTTCAAATCACCAAGCGGTCCTTCACCGAGATGAACGTCAACCTCGGCTCCCACATCTACCTAGCCTTCAAAGCATCATCAGTCCACTTAATCTAATCAGCTCCACGCGGACTGTTTCTTTTTGCTTCTCTCTCTCGCAGTTCATAGAGAATCACAAGACTCTCACCAACAGGAATACCCATCTGCGCCGCTAGATCCTGTGGTGTGACACCTGGTTGCTCAGGAAGCAGGGTGTCTCTCACGAAGGCTTTATGGTGCGGATACATAATCATAGCGTGAACTGTTTCTACGAGAACTGACCAAAGAGGACTGCTCAAATACGTTTCAAGAGCCATACGAATAGCGCCTCCCTCCAACTCTATACTCTCTCCACTCAAATAGATTCTGCGCAAATGAAACTCACACTCACTAGCGTTTTTTTGTGACCTTCGCATACGCGAGCCGCAATAATGACGACCGACCAAGACTGAGACCGCGTCTGTAAGAGAACGAAACCACAAACTATATCTCAACGCTAGTTGAGCAGTAATGTCTCCCAACTGCAAAGCCAAGGAAGTTGGTTGGCTGTGGTGATTAAGGCCATCATCTTTGACCTCGACGGAACCCTTGTGGAGTTCAAGTTAGACTATGAGACTGAAAGAGCTGAAGTCTCAGCGTGGCTTGCTGAGCAGGGTATCCCCGTCGCGATTCTTTCGATGGAGAAGGGGCTGTTTGGAGCGTTGAGAAGGATGGAGTCGCACATGAAAAACATCGGCAAAGATGAGACGGAAATAAGGCGCGTTAAAGAAGGCGTGCTCTCTATGGCCGATCGGTATGAAATGAAGGCCATTCGTGAGACTGACTTAATTCCGGGAGTCTTTGGCGCCCTTAGAAAGTTGAGAGAGATGAAACTGAAGATTGCCCTTTTCACAATTGATGGGGAAAAGGCTACAAGCTCTGCCTTGGAACGCTTCCGCATTCGGCGTTTCTTCGATGCGATAGCCACTCGCGACTCTGTCTCAGCAGTCAAGCCCGATCCTGCACACTTGAGGCCCGTACTGCAAGCGCTGAGAATCAAACCTGCCGAAGCCATTGTAGTAGGTGATAGCGTTCTAGACATGAGATGCGCTGCTGGACTCAAGGTTCCTGCGGTAGGCGTAGTCACCGGAATCTCGACTCCCGAAGAGTTGATAGACGCTGGCGCAAGCTACTTGACTTCGTCAGCAGCAGAAGCTCCTTTTTTAGTACAGCTGCTTGGCAAAAAAGCCTGAAGTTCCTGGCTTCTAACACTGATTACTGATGAATATTCGCAATTCATAAGGATTAAATCATTTTCGATGACACATTGCCAGATAGACAATAAAAGGAGGGTGAAAGAAGAACATGAGTGAATACCTGCTCCTATTGAAGATCAGTCCAGGGAAGATCATCGACGTCTTGAACACCTTGAGAAGCCTCCCGGACAAGCCAACCAACGGCATCGACCTCAACTATACCATGAACATCTTCGGAACATGGGACGTCGGCGTATGGTTCAAAGCTGACAACGCCAACCACGCAATAGATTTTGTCCACAAGAAACTCAAAGGGATAAATGGTATCGTTGATACATACACCGTGCCAACATTCCCCCATGGTGGAGCAACACCAAAGCCAAACGTTCAAAGTGCACCAGTGGAGAAATCAGAGAAGTCCGAATAACCAGCCCCCCTTTATTTTTCTTTATCCTTTGATCTTGTGGGGATTCGACTCCAGCAGTTGCCCTAAGCTTCCACGGCTTTGCATTTTCTAACAATACAAGATGTCAGTGTAACGCTGGTTGGCGCTGGTAGAGACATGAGTCTCCATGTCTGCGACCGTAGTTCTCCATGATCGAAAAGCCCAGAAAGAGAAATCTTTTCACCTTAGACGCAAGTTTCGGATATATATCGAATTCTGACACATAGCAAGCCTAGAAGCAAGTCAAATATTAAGATTTACGATAAGAGTCTTGTTGGGGCTCGAACATGCTAAAGGATCACCAGCAGGTTTTGGAAACCCTGAAGAGACGTGAACATGACATTGAGATTATGCAGCTACTTCTGAAACACAATCTAATACGGAAGCGAGCTGAGTACAAACTCTTGATCATGTACTATAAGGCCTGCAATATGTTGCTGAAGACCAAGATGATGTTCTCGGGAATTGACAGTAGTGGCGCTGAAACCTACGGCGCTCCTGAGATCGACAGCGATTCTAGGCGAGTATCTCTCTGGGAGGAACACTTCGAGAAGCTCTCTTCGAGTTATTGACCAAATGCAACCATAAAACAGCACCACGCCAACTCTCTTTAGTGAACTTTGGTCCTCTGTGCTCAGCGCAGTCGTCTGAGCCCTACAATCATTCCTGCCTTTTTCTAGCCAAACAGATTTGTTCAATGAGCGCCGGGATTGCCGTGCCCTGATGCACCAGGTCATAACACCCATCGGTCGCCTCCATGGCAAACCATAAAGCAGAACGTTCCGTTGGTACGACTCAGACGTTGATAGCCATGGGCCACCTTTGCCAACGTATGTGAAGAAGGAGGGTTCCGAATCTTATTGGCGGTCTGGATTCTAAAGTCATAATCCTTATGTTAGCTTGAAATTCATACGGATTCTACCATTACAAGAATAGGGTCATTGCTATACCACAGGGCTAGAGGATCACATGAGAATACTAAGAAATTCAAGAAGCCTGAGAGTCGAAAAGGCACATTTCTTCATTGGCCTAGCAATCTCCGTAGGCTTCATGCTGCTCATCACCTTCAACGGCTTCAGCTTCTGGGTCTGGCAGGCGCGTATAATAGACCAACTCCTATCATTCGCTGGAGTATCTCATAGGCTATTCATGATCGGCAGTCTAGATGAAAGCAGCCTATTTCAACTCAACCTCGGAGATTACATCTTAGCAGGTCCAACATTCGAGGTACCCATTCACTACAGCCCCATTTCATCCACGACAGTCGCCGTCTTGGTAACCATACTAATATCGTCAATCCTGATTGTGAACGTCCTCCGTCCAATAGCTCCGCCCGTCAAAGCTGTCTGGTCAATTGCCGCAATCCTCGCGATTCTGACCCTTCTGTGGCAAACCATCGTCTCCCCGACCCCAGCATATTCCTTGCACTGGGTTACCATTGATTGGTCATGCTCTGGAGTGATCAACCTATGCCTAATAACATTGATCTACGTTCCATTTTTGTTCACCATTAAAGGCCCGCTGTGGGTCAAAGTCTTATGGCTCTTCGTGGCCGTTGGGTTTTCAATTGTCTGGAATCTCATACGCTTGTCCTTAGTAACAGCGACTCTCTACTATTTCGGAGGCTTAGTATTCCTGCTATTTCACTATATGGTTGGTGCGTTCATCGAATTCATCTACATTGTCGCATTCTACTCGCTAGGACTGGCCCACCTTTCGAAGTATGAAGCAATTGGAGCGATGAAATTTGAATCTTGAACCTCAGATCACCTCAATCGTCGTTCCCCTGGCGAATTTCGTTCTATTCACCTTACTAGGAATCATGTGCCTCTACATCATACGCCACTTCCGATTCTTCTGGAATAGAATGTTCAGAAAGCAAAGAAGGTGTTACCAAGATCTCGCAGGCGTGTACACACCAAGCGTCTCGATTCTCATCCCTATGCATAACGAGGAGATGGTAGCCGCCACTATCTTGGACCGGTTCGTCGAGATGGACTACCCTAGGGACAGTCAAAGATACGAAGTGATCGCCATCGACGACGGGTCGACAGATTCCACGGCGTCCATCGTCGATCGATACGCCTCAGAGTATACTTTTATCAAGGCCATACACCGCGTCGAAAGTTGCGGGAACGGCAAACCCGAAGCGCTTAACGTCGGACTCAAGATGGCCTCGAACGAGATCGTTCTAACCTTCGACGCCGACTACTTACCTCCACGCGACTGCGTCAAAAGGCTCGTAGCTCCGTTTTACGATGCGGAGATCGGAGGGGTTATGGGGCGTGTGGTTCCAATCAATAGTCCGGAATCACTCATCAGCAGGATAATAGACATGGAAAGAGCTGCCGGCTATCAGGTTAACCAACAAGCAAGATACAACCTAGATCTTATGCCGCAGTTTGGAGGAACAGTAGGAGGGTTCAGGAGGAGCGCGTTGAAATCAGTTGGAGAGTGGGACGAGACCAAACTCGCAGAGGATACCGACCTCACTTATAAGCTCTACTTGCACGGTTGGAAGATTGCCTACGTGAACGGTGCTGAGTGTTACGAGGAGGCAGTCATCTCCTGGGACATGAGGAAGAAGCAGCTCAAGCGATGGGCAATTGGGCACGACCAGTGCTTTTTCGACCATTTTTTTGAAACTTTGAAATCTCCATTCCTAACATTCTGGCAGAAGGTTGATGGCCTTCTCCTGCTGGGAGTCTACGTTTTACCGTTCCTCATACTGGTCGGATGGCTGACAGGAATATTGACCTACCTAGCTGGATCGCCATGGTGGATTTCTCTCTTCCCAGCCGTGCTCTTCATCTTCAGCTACAGCAGTTTTGGGAACTTCGCGGTCTTCACCGAAGTTGGTGGAGGCCTATTTCTCGATCAAAGAAGGCGCAGCATATGGCTTCTACCATTGATACTGATAGGTTTCTTTGCCAACGTTTGGGTGTGCAGCAGAGCCTTTTTTGAGGCGATATTCTTGCGTCTGCAACAACATGACAAACGAGAGCCAACTTTCCTAGCTGAGATCCAAGAGCACGGGTCAACGAGCTACAATTGTAGCAGCACGCTGTATAGTTTCCACGATAGGACTGACAACTCCCATCGATGGGATAAAACAGGACGATCTGGCAATGGTCTACTCCATTACAACAACGCCAAGAACGCAGAAGCAAAAAAGAATCAGAGGAATCGGAGCTGATCAAGTGATTGCCTTTGGGTATTTTGTTATTCTAGGACTCCTTGCTGGGTTGACTGTCCTTTGCTTTGTTTGGGGGGTTTGGGAGTACAAGAAGCCCGAGGATTCTGGGCCGCTATTTGTGGACCTAGACCGTACAATCGGCAAGAGATCTGATCGTGCCCACAGAAGGGACGAAGGCGTCGAGTCTGACCTTTCTGCTCTTCCAAGGAAAACACTAGGTGAAAGAGGATCAAGTGGGAATAGCCCCTGGATCCAAATGACAGGCAAACTCGCGAACAATAGGTTTGAGACACAGACCTACGCTCGTTCTAAGGAAGCTGAGACGATCCGTGTGCGAGGCGACGCACGAATCCCGAGGGGAGAGGTCATCCCGTACAACATGATAGTGGAGGGAGACCTCACTTCAGAGGCTGACGTAACCTTTCTTGGAGGTCTCCATGTTGAAGGAATGGCCAAGATCGGGGCACGCAATTTTCTCGGAAAATCCCTCGTGTGCAGAAGGGAACTTATTCTTCTGGAAGATGTGATTGTACGAAACTGCGTCGACTGCGATGGACCTATCTTCATTAAGGAAGGAGTGAAAGTCGGTATGGGTGGGGAAGGAGGCGGGATTGCCTCAGCCAGCGTTATATACTTGGAGAAAGCGGAGGGCCCCCTGACGATCCACTCAAAAGAAGGCATTCGCGTAGTCGCATCTCTAGAAGAAGCAACCCAGGAGCAACTCAAGCCAAGAGCCACTGTGGGGACCACATGAAACGTGCAATAGGGGTGTTGCAGCTCTCGGCTACAGTTGTTTTCTGTTGGTCACTACTGATTGTGGCATCAGGTCCTCAAATCACGCAAGGACTTCCTTCAATAGCAGGCCGTCAAAAAGGTAGAGTTGACTTGGCGCCCGACCAATCGTTCTCCGGTGGCACAGAGTCAACTATTGAATACAACGTTTATATCAAAAACATGGGAAAACTGAAGGATGACTACCTTCTGACCGCTTTGTCTAGTCAAGGCTACTCTGTAGAAGTCTGGCTAGACATAGACCAGCTCAACGGTGGTGACATTCAACTAATACCCCCTGACGGATATATCCTAACGCTTGACGCGGATGAAATGGCCACATTAGTCGTGAGGGTTACCCTTCCCTCAAATGCGATCGATGGAGCGATAGACAACACGATAGTCAAAGCTGTAAGTCCAAACACAGGCGCCTCGGATTCCGTGACCCTTGTCACAACCGTCAACTCTAATCTGCTTTACCCTTCGAATTGGGCTCAACTCGGTTCAGATCCCATGATCCCATCTCACCCTGACAAGGTGGATCTCAAAGCGTTGTACTACACCAACAACGGGACACATGTCTTCTTCAGAATGGCTACCTCTGACAGACCTGATCCGGAAGCCTTTGCCTATACCGTGTATCTAGACACGAAGCCTGGTGGACAACAGCTCGGTAGTCATGCCTATGACTACTTCCTCAGTTCGGACGGTACACTCTATGAATGGAATGGCACCAGTTGGATCGATTCTGGAAGCCAGACGGGATATCAAACTGATGGAACGAGCATGATGCTCTGGGTCAACTTGGACAACCTAGGCTTGAACGCGCAGGATATACACGTCTTTTCTCGCACTGCTACAAAAGATCTTATAGTAAAGGACTCGATCGGGCCTTACAACATCTTGAGAAACAACATCGCTGAAATGCCACTGATGCTTATCCCGTTTGTGACTCTGGCTGTCTACTTCGCCGTCTCCGGCACGAGGAAAAAGAACGAAAATCAGACTCGTGGGAACTCGAGCGAAAGGAAAGCCAGGCTCAACAGAAAAGATAGTGTATCTTGTATTCTAGCCACGCGCGCGCCCGTGAACTTGAGCAAATCGGTTAAGCACAACTGAGGATTTCGAGTGTAGTCTTCCTTCAATGACAACGTTTTCGCCAATTTCAATGAAACCAGCAGACTTCACTGATCCATGTATGAAAGCATCTGGACCAACGACAATATCACCTCCTGAAACGAGATTTCCTTCGATTTCTGTGTTGGCGCCTATCGTAATATCTTTCAAAGCCTCTATTTTTGACAAAAGCTGGCAGTCGGTCCCGATTTTCAAAGACCCTTTAACCATTAGGGTTTTGTACACGGTGGTTTTCGGGGGGATCTCGAGGTCCCCTAAGACAGTGATGTTGTCCCCCGCGTGGAAGATTTCTCCGTCAGCCTTCGCTTGAAACGCTAGGGTCCTTTCTACTCCGGGTGTCTGCAATAGTGGTAGCTGTTCGACGATCGGTTTGCCCGAGTTCGACGTGGATTCTCCTTGCTCATCGACGTAGCCTACTGCAGCGATTGTTTCTGGGAGGCTCGTCTTGTCTTCAGTTAATCTATCCACGAAAGTCGGTGGGCCAACGATGTGTGAGGGTGTGATAGACTGCTCAGCAGGTGTGGTTGAAGGTTTGACTTGCTTCTTGTCTCGTATCGTCTCCCCTGTGATTCCATCAATCTTCACGGCGGCTTTCTTCCCCGTCTTCAAGTGCTCAAATACGAGTTGATAGATTGGACTGTACGCCAAGGTGCGATCATTGACTTCAAATATCTCTTTAGTGACCTCACCGTCTGAAGGCCGCCTTACGATCTTGGACCGAAGAAAGTCTATCTCATCCTCGCTGGAAATCTGGATTTTACTGGGTTCTATTCCGAATTCGACTAGTTTCTCTGGACTCAGCTCTTCAGAAGGAGCGATAGGGATTTGTTCAGGTGCGAGCTCGCGGCCCGTCTTGTCTAGAACGGTGTACGTCTCGTCTTCGTAATGATAGAGTGCCTCACCTTTGAGTTCGATTTTTCCGATGCTGCTTTGAGGGTGGTCCTTGAGAGTCTTGAGAGGTTTGGGCTTGAACTTTTCTCCTAGGAGCGCGATTTCTGTGGCGTCTCCGTCGACTTGAACTGGAAAAACACGCTTTTTGTAGTAATCGATTGCATATTTTCCGCCTACAATGAGGTACGGTTCATATTGCTTGTCGATGGAAACAACCCGTATATCCCTAGATTTCGGCTTTAGAAAGCGCATTTTGACAAAAAGATCTCGCTTCAGTCTTTCGGCTAACCGCTGAACCACGTCGAGATTGAGTCGGGATTTCAGAACAACAGTTTTCCTATCGACAATCTCTGTTGGCAGCATAGGATTGAGTCGTCTAACCCTAGCGTTTTGGAGGTTACTTGGACTGGGAGGCGGCGCGTATTTTCCCTTCAAAACATTTCTTAGGAACCAAGCGTCCCTCATCATTACCGTCCCTAGAACTAGGGCTGCGAAACCGGCTAGCCCGAAAACGTACCGGGCAGAATCACTAGGCAGATTCCGTAGGCCAAACCATTCAAGCCACTGAAACAGGGCTATGTTGGCAGCTACGAAACCGACGACAAGAGTAGCGATCCCGACAATGAACATCATATTCCGGTGTTCGATCTTTTGTACCACTTTTCTTCCCCTGAGAGGCAGAGATGATCTAGTTCAGAAGGAACTCCGAACAATGCACCTTTCTCCATTGTTTGCACTGCCCATAGTTTTCGAACTGGTTCGTTGCCAACCTCCTCTAGCACTTCGTAGGGTGGATTTTGATTCAGAGTATAAAAATGATTTATGAAGTCTGAATTCTAATCCGTCGTACGCTTCCTATTGCGCCGAAAGCTTGTCGGAGAAAGCACTACTGGAGAGTGGCATGGGCAGAACTGAGATAGAAGTGAGACGTGGAATTGTTTCAGGGTGTTTTTCTTCCAAGAACAACGTAGAGGAGGTTTCCCAAGTTGACTCGTGAGAATTCCAGGTTGGCGATCTTGTCAGCCAAAGCTGGAGTGATTACAGATATGAACGGAGAGATCCAATTAAGGGTGCCTCTGTCGATGATCTGATAGTTAGTTTGTTCCGCAATTCCCAATAGTTTCTGCCAATGGTATTTCGAAACATGTTGCGCCGCTTTCATTTTGGGGGCCAGCTTCGACGAATCCAGGAGGGTTTCTATACTGGGCCAGAGACTGTGATAATTGGGTGTCGTAATCAATACTCGTCCGTCTCGAGTGATCACTTTGCCAATCTCTGTCAATGTCTTCACTGAATATTCTTCAGTAAGGTGCTCAATGACTTCACTCATAATGACCTTGCTAAATCTGAGATTCAAGCTCCCAATCTTTAGCAGATCTAGTCTTTTGGCAAGCGCGTTTTGAATCTGTGAATCTTCTATTTTCCGCTCAAGGAAGCGAATGGATTCTTCATTGGAATCGATGCCCACAATGTATCGAACTTCCGTAGCGAATTCAAGTAGTGTATTGCCGGAGCCACATCCCGCGTCCAAGACAACGTCATTCTGATTCAGGAAGTTGAGATACTCAATTAGGTTAAGTCTGTTTTTATGCCACTGCCTCTGAATCGGATTGCCTCTTCTCAAAGCATGATACTGGTAGTTACCTGGAATTCTAGCTTTCATTCCACGCTACGACCGTATTGTCAGCAATAGAATTTGCCGATTCTTAGCCTATAAGCGATTTCCAGCAGATCCGTAAACATTCCCCAAGCCTCTCTAAGCTTGAACAAATTGCGCATCTGGACATTGATCGGAAGCTCAACGATCTTAATCCCCTTCACATTGGCAACCGTCAGCAACTCTACATCGTAAGCGTATCTTTGGACTGCCAATTTAGAAAATGCAGCGTCGAAGGCCTTCCTTCTGATGGCTTTCAATCCCGTTTGAGTGTCCTTCACCTTCACTCCGGTCAGCAGCCTGGTCAGCAAGTTGAAGATCTGACTCAGAAGTCGACGAATCAGCGGTGTCTCCACCTTTGATTGAGGATGTCGTTTTGAGGCGATCGCAATGTCTGCAGACTCCAAGGCCTCGAGGTATCTGTAGATCTGTTTCGGATCAATATCTAAGTCGCCGTCAATTATTACAATGTTGTCTCCATCGGCACGGGAGATTCCAGTCTTTACAGCGAATCCTTTCCCCATGTTCTTCCCATAACTCAACACTCTAACACAACTGTCGTTGTTCGCGTAATCAACTGCCTTTGTGAGGGTGCCATCAACACTGCCGTCATTAACCACTATAAGCTCATACTTGACCCCGAGTCTTCTAAGAACACTGTGAGCTCTCTTCACAGCCTCTTCTATATTGTCTTCCTCATTGAAGGCCGGCATTACCAAAGAGACATCTGGCGCTCTCTCTAACACCTTTCAACGCCTCATAAAACAAAACCATGCAACTCATGTTCGCCGTGTGCAAAGGATCGTTTCATAGCCAGGACACTCTAGCATCAACACAGGGCAATCATAGCGATGCCACACTCTTCTCATTTGATACTGCGAAAAACGTCACTAGTTTTGCAGTTAAACATTGCTAACCTTCAATATGAATCCAGACTCAAGATTAGTCCGAAGTGCGCACAATACTCCAAGCTGTAGTCCGTTGTGCCTGCGATCATTACCCCTAATTCATAAAGCCTATAAGAATTTCTGAGAGCTAGCGAATTCCGGTCGCACACAGTAAGTATCCATGATCCATCCACACTCAGCAGATAATCAGGAAATTCGGCATATGGGCATGAGAAACCTACAGAGACACAGACGCGAGGACTCCAGCTACGATTCATCCAAGCTGAAGCAAATGCAACGTACCCATTGAAGGGCAAAAGCAATGGTTGACTTGATAACTGCACTTAGAACTGCAGCTTCCTCTTTAAGGAGAAGAAGTGAAGACCTTCTCGCCTACACGGTAATATATGCTATTGCGTTATACGGTTCCTTACCTCTCTTTTCAGCTTCTTCTATTCCGCCCGGCTGCGATTCAGCGATGCATTTTTCCAAGATCAGGGTCTTTTCCCAGTTCTTTCCCAACATGCCTCGATGGTTTCCATGGTGGTACTGCGGAACCCCTTCGTTACGCTTTTACCCACCACTGAGTTATTCTGTTTCGTCATTAGTAGGCTGGTTATGCGCGTCTCCCGTGGAGGCATACAAGTTCATTGACTTCTTTTCTTTCTTTCTCGCGGGGCTTTTCATCTATCAGTTCATGAAGGTGCTGACGCGTAGCCGTTCTTCCAGCGTTTCCTCAGCGATGTTATACATGCTTAGCCCCCAGACTCTCTACGGACGCTTCTTCGTAGGACACTTCACCCATAATTTCTCGCTGTTCTTCGTACCGTTAACGCTCTTCTGCATCGCAAAATATGGAGATAACATCAAAAGAACGGTTTTAATTACAGCCCCACTCTTTTCACTCATCTTCATCTCTCACTTACAGACCGCTTTGAACTTTGGATTCATGCTGGGAATCTACACTTTCATCTCCGTGGTAGCCAAGTGGTGGAAAGAGGATCCTGAACACACGAGCATAACAGGGCTCTTCCTAGGAGGTGTATTAGGCATATTGCTAGCTGGTTTCTGGCTATTGCCCTGCCTGCTGGAGGGCTCGGGACTTGGTGTGACGACCGAGGCCGTACTCGAAGACATGTTTCCCATAGACGCACTCTTCGTTGAAGCGGTAAACCCCTGGTTCAGAGCGCTTTTTCTTGGTTATCCCTTGATCGTTCTTTGCATTCTTTCAGTGGTGCTTGTTGCAGGGCGAAAGCTCGATGCAAGGCGAACGTTCTGGGGACTCATCTTCGCGTCGTGGACAAGTCTCTTTTTGTTCGCATCTGTCTCTCCATACGTCGGGTTCACGATTGGCTGGCCAAGGAGAGTGGCTTATTTTGTCTCGTTACCGATGGCCATGTCCGCTGGACTTGCCATAAACTGGATTGAAGATCACGTTTTGTTTTCTTCGGGAACTAGTTACCAGTTTAGGCGGCTTTTTCCATATTGCCTTTTGAGCATTATGATACTCCTTGTCTCAGTTCACGTATACAACGTTGAGCAGTTCGCTTGGGAACCCTTTGGGAACGCGATGGAAGTCTCCAGATGGATTAGCGGTCTGAATTTAAAGCCTGGTGAAAGAGTTGTTACCTTCGGAACGTTTTCTTATTCGTTCAATGTACCCGCGGATAACTGGCAGCTAGATGGAGGATATAACCAAGGTCAGGTTAATCCAGATTTTTACTACCAATATTGGCTAAACTTGACCACCGTTGATGATGTGGATGTGATCATCAGGACATTGAATGAGACCAACAGTCGTTGCATAGTCTTTCACGAAGAATCAGAAATACCATCAGCCTATGAAGACCCGGCATTCTTCGAACGAAGCGAGATGTATGGGTTTATCGTGTTCAAATTGAGAGACAACTACACATTGAGTCTTGTCGAGGTCACTAGCGGTAACGCTTCCCTCAACTACAGCTCTCCTACACCCGACGAACTACGCCTCAGAGTTTGGAACTGCTCCGAAGAAGTCGCATTGACTGTAAAGGTGAACTACTACCCAGGGTGGGTCGCAGATTCCCCAGACGGCAACGTATGGTTGACAGAAGATTCAAACGGCCTTATGAAAATTGACATCACAGGATCGGATGACCTGGATATCACCCTACACTATGGGCACACGATGATCGACCATGTAGCATTAGGAACGTCGATCGCAGGAGTAGCAATATACATTTTGCTGCTAACAAAGAGATTATTTGCCGGTTCTATGAGTGGGCGCAACAAGATGAAAAGGCAGGGAAAGTTTAACTGGTAACAACGACAAAATCATTGTTTGGTGCTGTGCCGGCGCCGAAAATCCACAGAGATATTTCACTGTTGAAGTGTGTGGTTTGAATTTGGAGTTGTTCCTTCTCAGCAATGGCTACTTCACCTTAGACAAAAGCCTCCTCGTATACTCAAAGTACCACGGACAGATATACGGAGCCTCCCTCAAACCTTTGCTAGTCATCACAGATGAAGAGAAGATCCTTGTAGACACTGGAATCGGGAAATTGCCAGAGAAATATAGAAGGTTTCACGCGATAGAAAGACAGCCTGATCAAGAGCTCACGGTACAGTTGCAGAGACATAGCCTAAAACTGGAAGACATCGACACGGTCATAAACACTCACCTGCACTTTGACCATTGTGGAAGCAATCACTGTTTCAGAAATGCCAAGTTCTATGTGCAGAATGAAGAGCTCCGTTACGCCTACACTCCTGATAGGTTCCAAAAGGCGGCGTATGTCAGAGAGTTCTTTGATGTAGACATCGATTATGTACCGATCCGTGGAAACTATGATCTAACCGATCGAATTACTCTCATTCCTACACCTGGCCACTCGATCGGACATCAGTCAGTCATAATCAAATGCGGGGACAAGAATTTTGTCTATTGTGGCGACGCTGCCCCTCTCCGTGAAAACCTGGAAAAGAGAAACATTCCCGGTGTTCTTTACCGTTCTGACCAAGCGCTGAAATCAATTGACAAGCTCAGAGGCATCAAAGATGCGACGTATATTTATTCCCACGATAACGCGCAGCTGACTCTCTGATTAAACGGCATCAGTGCGGAGGCCTAAAGAAGTATCTGGGCCATGCAGGCCACTGTGGAGTCACCGTCTTGTCGAAATCCGCTACCAATTCCATGCCGACCTTGAGGTTTTCCGGTTCTAATCCCCGGATCATCCCAGGCAGTTTCAATCCGTCCTGCAATTGCACGATGCCTACTACATAAGGAACCATGGACTGGAACTGCGGCGGTGCCACATGAATAACCGTGTAGGTGAGCAAAATCCCGTTCTTCGCTACTTCAACCCATTCGAAAGCTGTAGAAAAACACTTCGTACACAAGGGCCTGGGCGGCAGATGCAGAGTTCCACAGCTTCTACACTTCGCAGCCATCAATTTCTCATCACTCACAAACTGGTAAAAGCTTTCTATCGTGAATGGTCGCGCCTCCGCCAAACTCATCCCCTCCTGAAAATATGCACGGTCGCCGTGGCCCCTGAACCTCCAACATTATGAGCCAAGCCCACCTCAGCTCCACTAACCTGCCTCTTGTCAGCCTGTCCGGTCAACTGCAGATAAATCTCGTAGGCCTGAGCCGTCCCAGTGGCTCCAACAGGATGCCCCTTCGACTTCAGTCCTCCACTCGTGTTAACAGGAAGGCGTCCCTCCAGTGCGGTCTCGCCATCTTCCACCAGAGAGCCACCCTCGCCACTCTCGCAGAAGCCGAGATCCTCATAGGCTATGATCTCTGCTATGGTGAAGCAGTCATGGACCTCCGCAACGTCCAGATTATGTTGGTTCACACCGGCAGTTTTGTAGGCTTCTCGCCCTGCCCGTCTTGCTGCCATTAATGTTGTGAGATCGTCTCTCTCGTAGAGGCCGATAGCATCGCTGGCGTGCCCGGATCCGATGATGTGCACTGGCGAGTCTGTGAATTTCCTGGCCAGTGCTGGTTTCGTCATGATCAGGCAGCTGGCGCCATCAGTTATTAGGGAGCAATCGTAGAGCTTGAGCGGGGAAGCGATTGTTCTAGACGACATCGCTTTTTCCAGTGTCACTTCTTTCTGCATGTGTGCCTTCGGATTCAAAGCTCCATTCTGATGGTTCTTGACGGCGACCTTGGCCATCTGCTCCTCTGTAGTGCCATATTTGTGCATGTGAGCGGTTGCCATTAGGGCATAAAGACCGGGAAAAGTTATCCCGTGCCACTGTTCAAAAGGAAAATCTGAGGCCATGGCTAAGAACTCAGTGGCTTCCGGCGTTGTTCTGCTGGTCATTTTCTCTGCCCCGCCGACCATCACCACATCGTACATACCTGACAATATGGCAAAGATTCCTAATCTCAAAGCGGTCCCTGAAGAGGCGCACGCCGACTCTGTTCTCACCGACGGTATCGGCAATAGACCGGCCCAGTCGCATACTGTCGGTCCTGTGTGCCCTTGATGCTCATACGACTCGCCCATGTGACCTACGATTAGGGTTCCAATGTCTTTTTTCGGGTCTAAAGTCGGACACCTGTCGAAAGCTTCCTCAGCCGCTTCGGCAAAGAGTTCTCTTCCGTAGACGCCTTCTCTTTTGCCGAACCGAGAAAGCCCAGCTGACACGATGGAAGCAAGAGGCTTACTACTCAAGTGATAGCCCTCAGTGTTTGACCCTATTGGATGTTGAGATTCAGAAATATAATCTGGAACTGCTATTAAAGGTAGTCTCTTCGTTTTGGACATCAGTTGGTTCATCGATTCTACTCTTTTTTAGGACCTTGCGCACGCATAGCGAACGTCGGGGTTAATGCTGAAGCTTTATTAGTGGGTTTATATTAAATCTTAACAGTTAATATATATGGAGGGTCAGCGATGTTTGGGAGTAAGACTCTAGTGGAAGAATCGCGATTTCGAGGTGAGATTGAAGACGCCGTCAAAGAATTGGTAAACAGAATCAACGAGGAATTACATGAGACTCTTCTACTGTCCTACAGCGGCGCTAATGAAGATGAGTGCAACAAGCGCGCTTTTTCTAGAATAATGAAGCTCTGCAGTTTCATGGAAGATGAAGCGTCCAGAGTTAGGCGTTTGATCGAGGCCAATCTGGGCAGGATCAATCCGGACCTTCTGGAAAGGATGTTTCGGAAAGGTAGAAACAAGAGTCCAGATTCATAACATTTTTCTATCCACTCCAACTCGTTGAGGAACGTGGTTATGATGAAAATCAGGAAATTCATGGTCAAAGATGTTGTTACCATGCCGCTAGATGCCTCTGTCTATGAAGCCACGAAGACTATGAACAAGAACAGAATAGGGTGTGTGGTCGTGGCCTACAACGGCGGGATTGTCGGGATTCTTACTGAAAGAGATCTGCTTGAAAGAGTCTTGGAAGAGTGCAAGGACCCCAAAGAAACCAAGATTTCAGACGTAATGACGAGAAAAGTAATCGTTGGAGACCCTGACATGGAACTTGTCGAAGCCACGAGACTCATGTTTGATAACAAAGTGAAGAAACTACCGGTAGTGGAGGGAAATCAATTGTTAGGGCTAGTCACGCTAACGGACATAGCTCGAGCCGCAAGTGTTGACCAAGATACTCTAGAATTGGTCGAAAAACTTTCAAACATGCATAGGATATGAGGTTTTTAGTAGTCTTCAGGTTTTGAAGATTCAAAATCCTGTGCTCATGCAGAGCCGTAGCAATAGTCCCTACATTCATAGTGCAAACTATGTGCCAATTACCAACCCCGCACTTCAGGGCTATTGTCCACACCATACCTTTTTTTGATGAATCCAACAGTCTTTTTCATCGACGCTTCCAAAGACTCCAACTCTTTTGGATCCTTCTGGAGACAAGCCCACTTTGGAACCTTCTGTCTAGGCACTGCCACCGCATAGCAATCCGTCAAATCCCCTTTTCGCTGATCCTTCGGCACAAATTGGATTTTGACTTTCTGCCCGATGAAGAGCTCCCTTGGGGCTATGTGCAACATCATGGCTAAAGTGGTATCGGCACCATCGATTTTGACCCACCCCATCGAGAACGGTAATTGGTGCTCGAAAGGAGCTGCTGCAAGGCACTGAACGGTGAAAGTATGGATGACCCCTTTCAATGGAAGATCGATCCATTCACAGTCAGCTACTCTGCATTTGGGATTCCAACAATGGGCTCTGGGAGGACAGTATACTGTGTCACACTTGGGACATCGTGTTCCTTTCAGCTTTCCCGCCAGTAGTCCTCTGAAAAAGGGCGAAACCAACCCGTAGCTGTGGGAGTATAATGCAAAAGCGGCGCGATCTATCACCATGAATTCTTTGGGCGATCTCTTTAATGCATCCTCAACTGTACCCCCGCCCCAAGGACCTTTAACAACCTGATGTCCCTTAATTGACCATAATCCTGTGTTGACTATTGGTTCCCAGTATTCCTGAGCAGCTGTTGAGTGATCCTCTACCACCGGATAGTGTTTGTATTTCGCTTCACGCCTGGTGCGCTTTATTTTCCTTACTTTCAATTTTGTTTCTTCGGTTCCGACTTCCGTCATTCTACTCTCTCCTTTCTAGTCCTTTTCAAAAGTTACCACTGCCCCTTGACAACCCGTTCCACCATGCCCGGTAATAAGCGCTTTTCTTGCATCGGGTACCTGCAAACCGTTCGAGCCACACTTTTCTTTTATCTTTCCAGCAAGCTGCCAATACAGGAAGAGTGTATAATAGAGACTTGTAGCGCCTACAGGGTGCCCGGACGCTGTTAAACCTCCGCTAAGATTGGACGGGCATTCACCGCCGTATTCAACTACGCCTTCTCTTATCATGGTTTTTCCTTCTCCTCTAGGGCAAAGCATCAAATCTTCCCATAAACAGAGTTCAACGCC
>CAYFZQ010000030.1:0-8574 GCA_964347825.1 uncultured Candidatus Bathyarchaeia archaeon
CCGAGGGACGTGTCAAAGCTCGTGAAGCTAAGCAAGAAAACTATGCGAAAAATGAATGAAAATCTACTGTGGGCCACGGGTTACAACGCCGCAGCCATTCCGCTAGCGGCGGGAATTCTGTCTCCCTTCAACATAGTTTTAAGACCCGAATGGGCAGCACTAATAATGGCTACAAGCTCGATAATCGTAGTAATCAATGCCCTCCTGTTGAGAAGAGCAAAACTTTGATCTTCTCATGCATGCTTAACAATGCCCCCAAGTCTCGACTGAGGCATTTTCACTTATGAGTGGGAAGCTCGGCAAGAGCCTGAGATTTTCAGTATATATCATGTCGCCTAGAACCCTGAATAGGGCAAGTATGCGCATTGTGACTACATGAAGATGAATTCTCCAGCAAGATACAGCTCTCACGTCTTTGTCTTCCGAACCTATATCCCCCGTTCACAAATTATTTATGTATTGCTCAATAGACCGACCGAAAAGGGTTTAAAAATGAAAAGATTCACTGGAGTCTTATTCAGCATACTAGTGTGCGCTTTGATCTCCTTAATGGCAATTACACCAGCCCAAGCATACATCGAGAGGTTCACGTGGCTCCCACCATACTTGGAGAAGGGCTACGACAGCCACTACGATGAATATGTGGTGATCTACCGACACGACGCAACTGTCAACCTTATGGTCCCTGTAGAAAACGATGCGTATCCTAACGGTCTGAACGTTTCAAAGGTGATAGTAAACTTCGATTGGGGTCAAAACAAGAGCTTGGACCTTTCAGATGATATAGAGCAAATCGCGTGGGACGAGACAGAGATGTTCACCGTCAGCTTTACAGCCGATGCGACGGAAGCCGTATCCAGCGAATGGGCCCACGAATACACAATCTACGTAGAACACGCTAATGCCACAGAAGGACCAACGAAAATTGTTGGCACATGGAGTCGACCATGGAGTTGGTGGTGGCCTCAGTACCTGTTCGTCGTATTCACGACGGATCAAGCAGATGCTATGGATCTCTCTCAAGAATATGACGCCTACGCTAGTTCCTTTCCGTCTTGGAGCTTCAACAACATTGATGCGTACCAACTCGCAGGTCAAGCTAGCATAGAAGCATCTCTAGGTGATACCCAGTACTCCCGCGGAGACTTCGACACAGCAGAGACCCACTATCGAACAGCGCTCAGCTTGTATGATCAAGCACTGACAGCAGAAGCGCAGTGGACGACCAAGACTCAAGAAGCTGAGTTAAACATTACGCTGACTGAAGCAGACACTTCAAGAGCACAAGCAGACGCCCTGCTCAAGCAAGCTGAAGCAGCTATGAAAACGGCTGAGGCAATCGTGAACCAGTCCTACGCGTGGATACTGTTCGGCCTCGGCTTCGTGTTCATAGGTGTCGCAACAATAGTATACGCTAGTAGAAAACCGAAAGTTGGCTAAACGCCAGCCCTACCTCCTTTTTTGCTTTCTCAGTGCAGATCCAGTGTTAACGAGCCTGATTTACTCTGCAATGGAAAAATTTCATTGAGAAACCTTAACGCTTCGCCCGCGCATACGAGACTGTTCGAGAGCCCTGCAAGACTCAGTGGTGTGTTGTTCACTAGCGTGACTTGAAAGAGACAAGCCCGTGAAGTTAAATACACTCACCTAGAGTCTCTATAAGGAAAACCAAGGAGAACGATTCCTCGTGTCAGCTCTAGATGTGGAATTCGAAATTCCTTCATGGGAACAGATCTATGAACTGCTTCTAGAACTCGCTGACCAAATTCGTGAGGATGGCTTCGAACCAGACGTCGTTGTGGGCGTATCTCGTGGGGGGTGGCCGCCAGCCCGAGTTATGTCTGACCTACTGGAGAAACCTCAACTCGTCAACGTTGCAACGGAATTCTACCTCGGCGTTGCCGCGACCAAGAAGGAGCCAGCGATTACGCAGCCTGTTTCGGCCTCTGTGAAAGGAAAGAAAGTTCTCGTGGTGGACGACATTGCTGACACGGGCAAGAGCCTGAAACTAATACGAACCCATCTGAAAGAAAGAGGAGCGACGGAGATCAGAGTTGCCGCCATCTACCACAAGCCTTGGAGCATCGTGGTTCCAGACTACTATCAGAAGGACACGACATTGTGGGTCATCTTTCCGTGGGAGAGGAAAGAAACGATTCGCAAGATTCTCGAAAAATACGAATACGAAGGGAAACCTGTGAAGGATGCTGTGAAAAAGCTAGTCCGTTCTGGACTTGACCGGAACCTAGTGAAACGGTTTATGCGCGAAATATCCGGGGAGGATTCTTGATAGAAGAAATCGAGGAGTTCGACAGGTACATAGCGATCGAAGGTTATAGAGAGGTCAAGATCGATGATCCTGAGGAGTTCCTCAAGAGTGTTCGAAGAAAGACCAAACCTGTTGAAGTCCAGTTCTTCAATGCCAGACTTGTAGCGAGTAAAGATCATCTCTACTTCGCCGCTCTAAACGCGTTGACGGCCTTCAGAAGCGGGTTGAACCGATCACGAACCCTAGCTGTCGAAACGCTTCTCTACGCTTCCGCTCAACGCCAAATCAAGCATGCTGTCAAGATGATCGGGATAAACCCCACCTCCACCGAGGTCGCTGCTCTCATCGTCGCTGAGACAAGGCAACAAGCAGACACCGCTGTGAAGGCAGTCTCGGAGCTAATATCAGGACAGCATGATGAGCGCGTGTTGGAGTTGACTGACGAGAAGTTCGCAGATATTCAGAAGTTTTTCAGAATTTCCGATACGGAACTCGAATCCAAGTTGGCAACAAAACGTCTCAGAAAGGAAGCGCTAGTCGACCTGGTCATCGAACAGGCAGCTTTGTTGGCCACTGAGCACTGAGCTTGACGGGTCAAAAAGCGAGGAATTCGGTCGGCTATATGCTAAAGGTGCAGAAAGCTCTTGATATTCTTTCAATCGCAGGGGAAGCAAACTCTAGACTTCTAATCTTTCCTTATCTATTGACAAAATGTCGGCAGGTTCTATGATAGATATTCCGGTCAGCTCGCCAATGACTTCGACAAGAATAATTCTGTTTGGATTCTCCAGGCTGACTTTTTTGTCTATGTTCGCAGCGGCAGCTTGGATGATTTCGCTAGAAGAAATTCCGCTGAATCGCTTCTCCACGGTCACGCGAAAGGTTTCATCTGCTCTTATTTTCGGCGCGAGCTCCGCGGCAACTTTTTGAATCTCCTCCAGATTGGTTTGCACCACTCTCTCAACGGGAATTATTCTCAGGGAATACCTGAACTCCTTAGGTTGCTCCCGAAGCATGCCTCGAAACTCCGCAATGACGTCGAAGGGATCTAATGCGGTTCGAGCTGTTACCAGCCCCTTTACAGCTGTTTTCTCAATTTCTGCTGTTGTGTCCCCGATTTCGCCGAGCAGATACCAGATCTCCGAACAGACATCCTCTTCATTGCCCCGCGCGGTTGTGACTATCAGATTGAAATCTCTCAGCATGCGCTCATCCACTAGACAATCCCGTGGTCATTCTTAAAAGCCTACATCGATGCAGGCGATCATTCGCCCGCCCCTTCAAAACCATCATGCCGAATCGCGAACGTGGGAATTGTTAATAAAGGAGAGACGGAGAGCACTGCATTAGACAGGGTGCACCGAATGATTGAGCTCCTCCCCCACCTACTAATTCTCGCCGTCTCGTTGATTGTCTTAGCATCAGCCAGCCATTTCACAATAACATCGGTGGAGAAGCTAATTGAGTCTACAGGCTTGAGCGAGATCTCTGCCGGATTCATGATTCTTGCGGTTTTGACCTCGGCACCGGAGATGATTGTAGCTCTCTTTTCAGTTCTGCAAGGAGCCTCAGGCATCAGCATAGGAGACATACTGGGGTCAAATATGTTCAACATAGGAGCAGTTCTTGGCATACTTGGAATGCTTGGCTTCCTCAAAGTGTGCTGTACAGACCTACTTGTGGAATTGACGGATATACTCTTCTTAACATCCCTAATCCCGCTACTCCTTGTCATATTCACCTATACGCCCTTGAAGACCTTCACTGCCTTTAGCCCCATAATAGGCCTCATTCTTCTCGCAACCTTCGCAATCAACACTGGCCTAATCGTCAGGAGGAGAACTCCAACAGTCGCCTCAGATAGGCCTGCTGTGGCAGGGCAGGAAAATCTGAAGAAAGTCGTCGCAAGCCTCCTCCTAAGCTTCGCTGGTGTGTTGCTCGCCGCGCGTTTCGTGGTTTCATCAGGCGTCACTATCGCGGGGATTCTGGGTGCTCCGCCGATCTTGATAGGCGCAAAAGTGGTTGCGATAGGGACTTCGCTGCCAGAACTCACTACAGGTCTTGTGGCTGTCAGACGCGGACGTGTCCAACTGGCGATTGGGGATCTCATTGGATCTAACCTCACGAATCTAACGCTTGTTCTGGGACTGGTCCTGCTCGCTTCCCCATTCGCAGTGGACATGACGATATTCGTAGAAATCCTCCCCTTTCTGCTGATCACAACCATTATCTTCTGGCGTTTTCTCACAAGAGGAGGCGTATCACAGGTAGGCGGCATAGTTCTCATAATGATGTATATCCTGTTCCAAGCCGTGATTTGAACAAGAACCTATGCTGAATGCTCAACGGTTCACGAAGTCATTCTTGCGAGAGAACCTCGGTGATCTCTCTGAGACCTATCGGCCCCTTGCGTAGAATCCCAAGTCTTGGAGCTGTCAGGTCAATCACTGTAGATGAGATTCCTAGAGCTGCTGATCCACCATTCAATATCAAATCCACTTCGCTCCCGATCTGTTTCGAGGCTTCTTGAGCTGTGAGGGGCGGCTTCTGACCAGTTTTGTTAGCACTAGTACCGGTGAGGATACCATCTGATAAGCGGATAAGTTGGAGTGCTACGCCATGTCTTGGTACTCGGACTCCAACAGAATTCAGTCCGCAGGTGACGGCGTCAGGGAGAGTTGGCGTTTTGGGAACCACAATCGTCAACGGACCAGGCCAGAACCTATCTGCAATTCTTCTAGCTTTCTCCGAGAGAAAAGCTATTCTCTCAACCGCTTCGAGGTCAGATGCCAATATGGGTAGTGGCTTCTTTCGTTCGCTCTTCACATCAAAAACCCGCATTATTGCGTCTGGGTTGAACGGGTCACAGCCAAGCCCGTAGACCGTGTCAGTTGGATAAACGACAATCCCGCCTTCCTTCACTTTTCGAGATGCGGCCAAGATGTTGGCATGTGTTGCGGTCAATATGCGCGTGCGCATAGTCTTAGAGCGGTTTCATCCTCCTAATGAAGGCTTTGTCGCTGTCAAGGGCTCAACTTGCCGATCCATTCACCAAACGCAGCAGAAATGCTTCATCCTTCCTGACACGCTACCCACTGGTCGAACATCACCTTGTTGTGTCTATCACACAAAACATAAAAACGAAAAAGCTCAAATCCAAACGACAACAAACTACTAGCGGGAGAAAAAAATGCCTATCTACATTCTGCTCTCTACCCTCACTGACGAAGGATGGAAGACCGTAAAATCGAAGCCCGAAAGAATCAAGGAAGTGAACAAGGAAATCGAAGCCTTCGGAGCCAAAGTGATCTACCAATACGCTACTCTAGGCCCCTTCGACTTCGTCAACGTCGTTGAAGCCCCCGACAACAAGACAATCGCCCGAGTCTCCGTGGAACTTGGCTCACGAGGGACCGTCAAGATCAAAAGTCTTCCAGCAATCGCGATCGAAGAATTCATAGCTACAATGAAGAAAAGATAAACGCGCTTCTTCCCCTTTTTTCTCTGTTATTCCTACACTAATGGAATCACAGAAGCCGAGATGTGACTCTTGTTGCTTCCCAAGCTTTTGTCCAGAGAGTTTTACCAAAGATCGCCCGATATCGTTGCAAAGAAGCTCCTAGGTAAAAGACTTGGCAGAAGATTGGGAGAAACTCTCTTAGAAGGAGCAATTGTAGAGACAGAGGCCTATTTCGGTTTGAATGACCCAGCCTCTCGTGCCTATCAAGGTCAGAAAAACTACAACAAAGCGATGTGGAGACAGCCAGGAGTCGCATTCATCTACAACGTCCACAACAACTGGATGTTCAACGTGGTTGCACACAAATCTAATCGGATAGGGGCGGTCCTCATAAGAGCCCTAGAACCTACGAAGGGCGTAGCTGTGATGGAGCGAAACAGACCAAGCAAAAATAGGTTCAACCTAACGAACGGCCCTGGAAAATTTACAAGATCTCTCGGAATTGACAAGAAGTTAAACGGTACTTCCGTTGTTTCACGGAAAAGTGAAGTCTTCATCACTGACACGAACGCGATATTCGAAATTGGCAGTTCTCACAGAATCGGAGTGAGAAAAGATCTAGACAAGAAATTGAGGTTCTTCATCAAAGGAAACAGGTTTGTATCACGATAGTAGTTCAGAAAAGCGAGCATAGGAATCAACGCGAGAAACATAGAGCCCAATGTTGAATGCTGACTGGGGCGACCATGTACATGCGCGTGCGCATCACTGTGGTTCTTGGTCCAAGAGACTCGACGCGTTATCACCTCAGCCCGAAAAGGTTTAAATATGACGCATGTCATAGACCATCTGGAAGGCTCTAGCAACATTGTCAGCCCGAGACTGTTGAGGCGAATCTTCCCTCTAAAATCCATTCAAGCCTTTTCCCATTCTGTTTCTAAGGAGCCTCAACAGCGGGAAACAATCTTACATCCAACAGAATGTGCGAGGCGCCCATTTCCAACTAGTGGTACGAAATCCCTCAAAGCTATACTTCTCCGCTTCTTCTCTTGGTGACATATAGAATCTCTCGGTGGATAACATACCCCACCTTCCGAAAGAGTCCAACAGACTGTTTGTTTGGAGTCTCAATAAGAGCCGCAAAGATTGCTGCTCCTTGCTTCTCCAAGGCTTCCTCAACATGGCTGATCAGTTGTTCGGCGATCCCGAGTCGTCTGTAAGCGGGATCCACGGCCAGACGATTGATCCAGCCCTTTGATCTGCCATCGTAGCTCCCAACAACAACGCCCACAAGTCTTTCTTCGTGAAAAGCCCCTAGGAAAAAACCCGGAGAAGCCGCCATCTGCTGTGCGACCATCTGCTTGCGCTCTCTTCCCAGCGGCTTGAAAGGTAAATCGGCGCGCTTCCAAAGCTCAACCATCGAATCATAGTCTTCGATCGCAAGTGTTCGGATATCTACTCGATTAATGACGTTACCATCCATGAATAGCAACCAACGTAGAGTCCAAGCCTACCATGTTAGATCTCACTCGGACTATTGAAATCTATCGCCGACAATGTTTCAAGAAACGATCTCAAGATTCTCTTTCGGAGGGTCAGCGCAGGTTAGTCGAACCGTCACAGCAAACGCTCCAACCGTCGCCTTACATCATCCCAGACCGGACAATGTGAACCTACGTATTTAATCGTTTTGACCTAGCGACGCAGGATTTAAATCCCCAAGCTAAGCATTGTAACCACTCCCGTTCAGATTTGCTGGTGATTTCATGGAAAGGCCGCTGATTGTCGTGCACGGTGGTGCCGGAGCTTGGAGGAAGGAAAGAAGAAGCCCTGGTCTAGCAGGGGTGAAAGAGGCGGCAACGATCGGCTACGACATTCTTAAGAGGGATGGAACGGCCCTCGACGCTGTTGAAAGATCAGTCATGTGCATGGAAGATAACAGCGTCTTCAATGCAGGACTTGGTTCTGCTTTGGCAATCGATAAGCGTGTAGAGATGGAGGCTTCCATCATGGACGGATCCACCCTAAACGCAGGAGCCACAAGCCTCCTAGGGGATGTTAAGAATCCTGTCCACCTGGCAAGAATGATCATGGAAAACACCGACCACGTCTTTGTCGCGGGGAAAGGAGCTGAAAAGCTGGCTGATCTCTTCGAGTTGAAGAGAGCTGATCCGGTGACAGCGCTTAGGGCAGAGTATTGGCGGGAATTCAGGAAGAAAGTAGTCAAAGGTAAATGGAGTTACCTTCCAAGGCTGCAAAGACTCGTGGCCTTGCACCCAGAGCTCTTGGAGCCTGGGACAGTAGGTGCCGTAGCCCTCGACAAAGACGGAAATGTAGCTGCTGCGACGTCCACCGGAGGGTTCTCGCTCAAACTCCCTGGAAGAGTCGGGGATTCCCCTCTCATTGGATGTGGAACTTATGCAGACAACGAGACTGGGGCCTGCTCAACGACGGGCTTGGGAGAAGTAGCGATCAAGCTCGTTTTGGCAAAGGCTGCTTGCGATTTCGTTGGCAAAGGCGACTCGGTGGAGGAGGCCGCTGAGAGCGCAATTCGGCTTGTTAATAATAGAATGAATGGTGCCTTCATGGGTTTGATTTTGGTCGACAGATCGGGTAGAGTTGGTGCCGCGCATAATTCTCCAAACATGTGCTGGGCCTACAAGGCCAAGGAGCTGAGTCAACCCAAGGCTGCGATGAAAGCAACAATCATAGAAGGAAACACCTAGACCTTCTTCTCGACCCCTTTTCAGAACTAGATCTTCGTCAACTGACACATGAAAAAACTTAAGAAACAGTCGATGGAGTTGACTACGGTCACTGGGAGCTGCACGCACATCAAAGGAGG
>CAYFZQ010000030.1:8674-18678 GCA_964347825.1 uncultured Candidatus Bathyarchaeia archaeon
GGAAGAAGAGGAATGGTAACACCACGTATACGCCTTCATTTTTGATTCCGCAGCGCTAATTTTTGTTGCTGAATTTCGTCGACGATAAACCCCAAGTTTATTATTCTTCCTTTCAATCTTCTTGTGAAACTCACCGAACAAACGGAGATTAGACATGGTCAGAGTCGCCGTCCTAGACGAAGATCGCTGCAAACCCAAGCGTTGCGGCAGAATGTGTTATCGTTTCTGCCCACCTGTGAGAAGCAACATAGAAGCCATACGGTTTGAGGACAATAGACCGCTGATCGTGGAGTCCCTCTGTGTAGGATGTGGAATCTGCGTCAAGAAATGTCCCTTTGGAGCGCTATCCATCGTCAATCTTCCTGACGAGCTTGAGGAAGAATGCAGCCACAGGTTCGGTCCCAACGCCTTCAAGCTCTTCCGTCTGCCAATACCTTCTCCTGGAGTCGTTCTGGGGCTTCTGGGTCAAAATGGAATCGGAAAAACCACTGCGCTGAACGTTCTCTCTGGAGAAATCAAGTTGAACCTGGGCGACTATGAGGAGCCTCCCAGTTGGCAAGAAATCATCCAACATTTTCGAGGGTCAACCCTTCAGGACTATTTCCAGAACTTGAGCGAGTGGGAGTTGAAGATTGTGCATAAGCCGCAATACGTGGACAGAATTCCCCGTGTGGTCTCAGGCAAGGTCAGAGATCTTCTGGAAAAGGTTGATGAGCGTGGCAAGCTGAAGTCACTGAGTGAGAAGCTTCAGCTTCAAGCCATTTGGGATCGGGACTTGGATGTTTTGAGCGGGGGGGAGCTCCAAACCGTCGCAATTGCTGCAACGATTTGCCGAGAGGCTGATGTTTATCTTCTTGACGAGCCATCTAGCTATCTAGATGTGAAGCAACGCCTTCAGGCAGCTAGAGCCATACGGACGCTCAGAGAAGACGAGAAAACCGTGATTGTCGCCGAGCATGATTTAGCAATTCTCGATTATCTCTCGGACAGAATCTGCATTTTCTATGGCACGCCAGGAGTATACGGCATCGTTTCTCACGTCCATGGAGTGAGGGTTGGCATAAACATCTACTTGCAGGGCTTCCTCCCAGACGAAAACATCCGCTTCCGAGATGAGCCAATATTCTTCCACGTGAAGCCACCTACGGTGGGTTTTGGAGCTGGTGAGACCCTTGTGAGGTGGGATAGTATGAAGAAGTCCTTCGAAGACTTCGTGTTCTCGGCGGTGCCTGGAGAGGCGAGACAGGGAGAGGTAGTTGGAATTTTAGGACCTAACGGGATCGGGAAGACTACCTTTGTGAAACTTCTCGTTGGGGTTGAGAAGCCTGACGCCGGAGCCCCTTCGACACAAGAGATGCTAACTGTAAGTTATAAACCCCAGTACATTTCCGCCGAATATGAAGGCACAGTTGAAGAATTGTTGAAAGACGTGGCTGGGGAAGAGTTTGCCTCCAGTTGGTACAAAAGTCAGATTCTCCACCCCCTCAACGTACCGCCACTTCTCGACCGTGACGTAGGTGAACTCAGCGGTGGCGAACTCCAGAAAGTCGCCATAGTTACTTGTCTCTCTCGAAAAGCCGAATTGTATCTCCTAGACGAGCCTAGCGCCTACTTGGATGTTGAGGAGCGATTGTCCATGGCGCGTACCACCCGGCGACTTGTAGAGAATCGTAACGTGACCGCCTTTGTGGTCGAACACGACGTAGTTGCTCAAGACTTCTTGGCGGATAGGCTCATGATTTTTAGCGGTGAGCCTGGAGTTTTTGGAATTGCCAATCCGCCTACTAGTCTCAGAAGAGGAATGAACAGGTTCTTGAAGGACATGGAGATTACCTTCAGACGGGACCCTGCAACGCAACGGCCTCGGGTGAACAAGGAAGACTCCAAACTCGATAGACGTCAGAAGAAGATAGGAGAATACTACTACGTTCCGTCACAAGAAAAAGAAGGCTAGTACACAGATCTCGCACACGAAACACTAAAAGCCCGTGACCAACACACCAAACTTCACTCACAGAAGGAGAAGATCCTTGACAGAAGTTCAACTCCCCATCATCCTAATCAACTTCAAAACCTATCCCGAAGCGACTGGAAAAAAGGCGATCAGACTCGCCAAGATCATGGAAAAAGCAAGCCGCGAAACAGAAACGTGCATATGTGCAGCTCCGCAATTTTCAGATATAGCGCCCATAGCAGATCGTGTATCTCTCCCAGTGTTCGCACAACACATTGATCCGATACAGCCTGGCAGCTTCACCGGTCACATCCTCGCCGAGTCGATAAAAGAAGCTGGAGCAGTCGGAACACTTGTAAACCACTCAGAAAGACGACTACGACTTGCTGACATCGACGCGATCATCGAGAGAGCCAAGGCAGCTGAACTGATCTCCGTAGTCTGCAGCAACAACGCAACTGTAAGCACGGCCGCAGCTGCCCTGAGACCGGACATGATCGCCATAGAGCCGCCCGAACTCATCGGAACTGGAATCCCCGTCTCGAAAGCGAAACCAGAGGTCATCACAGACACGGTCAAGCTCGTCAATCGAGTGAACACCGACGTGATTATCCTCTGTGGAGCGGGAATAACAAAAGGCGAAGATGTAGCTGCTGCTCTCAAATTGGGTACCGCAGGAGTTCTGGTTGCGAGTGGTGTTGTGAAAGCAAAGGACCCATACAAAGTGCTAGTGGACTTTGCCGAAGCCCTGGCTAAAGCTAAGGTGAAGAGTGATTGAAGGTTGAGTTCGAGTGCGCCACTTGCGTTTTCCACAGGGGCTACGAGGAAATCCTAGAAGCAACCAATGACCCCGCCATCCAGTTCAAAGCAATCTCTGGCTTGCTGCAACTCTTGGCCAAGGAGTTCAAGCCAACAGCAGTCCCAGCATATCTTGGTACAGACAGGGATCGATTGATTAGAAAGATTACCGGCAACGCAGACCCATATTCTGAGAAGAAGCGAATGAGTAATCAAAAGGCCCTAGAGACTCTTCCCTTTGCCGAAGACATAGTCGCCCATGAATCCACCCTGAAGGCCAGATTCAGAAAGGCTTGCCTATCATCGATAGTCGGAAACATAATGGAATTCGGCATCCCCACCCATAGGTTCAGATTTGAGGATATCCGCAAACTGATTCGACAAGCCGAGCAGGAGTTAGCCATAGACGAGATATCGAAAATCTACCAAGCCGCCAAAAGATCAAGTGAAACTCTTTACTTGACCGACAACGCGGGAGAGATCGCCTTCGACAGACTCTTGGTTCAACAACTGAAAGACTTGGACAACCACGTTGTGGTAGCTGTTAAAGATGGCCCCGTGCTGAATGACGCCACCTTAGAAGACGCCAAAAGCGTGGGACTTCATGAAATCGCAGACGACGTAATCACAACTGGCACAGACGCCGTTGGATTAGTGCCAGAAGAGAGCTCGGACAAATTCCTCAACACTTACAACTCAGCCGACTTCATCATTGCCAAAGGCATGGGACACGCAGAGACCCTTTCAGAACTTCGGCTGAAGGCCCCCCACGCCCTATTGCTGCGTACAAAATGCAGACCAGTAGCTAACTTCCTAGCAGTGCAGAAGGAAAAAAACGTCGCCACAATGATGCCTTGAGCGATGGATGACAACCATGGGGATGCAGCTGCCGAGGATAGGAGTAGGGAAGAAATCCCTTTCAGATTTTGACAAAGCCATCGGAAAAGAGTGGCTCGTCACGAATGGGCTAGGCGGATACGCCTCGTCAACTGTTTTGGGCATCAACACCCGGAAGTACCACGGCCTTATGGTGGCTGCTTTCAACCCTCCCGTAGATCGACGGGTGCTCTTGTCCAAACTGGACGAAGAGATACGCGTAGAGAATCAAACATACGAGCTTGGATCAAATGAATTCCGAAACAACATGACGCCTCAAGGCTACCGCCTTCTTACCCACTTTGCGCTTGACCCGCTACCAACCTACAAATACGTTGCAGAAGGAATCCAGCTTCAGAAAACGGTCTTCACGCCTCACGGAAAGAACGTGACCGTGGTCGTCTATGAAGTCACCAACCCTCGTGACAGCGACATGGTCATCCGCATCACGCCACTTGTCAACTCCAGACACTTCCACACACTGACAGACAAAAGTGAGGTAGACTGGACCTTCACTCAAGAGCCATTCGACCAAGGGGTAACCTTGCAGCCATCGATCCTGACATCGACTCTGATAGTCGCTTCAAGCAGTGGCCGATACAAGGCGCAAAGGGGGAATTGGATTGAGCGAATATACTATCGCGCAGAAGACTCTCGTGGAGAAAGTTGCTTGGATGACGCCTTTCAACCTGGGTGGTTTAACATCCCTATCGATTCTAACGGGAAGAAGAGATTCTACTTGATCGCCGCAGGAGGCGAACGCGAAGAAGAAACCCAAAAAGCTTTTTCAACCTTCTCAAAAGAGCTCGCGGATTTCGACACTGTGTATATCAAAGAAGTCAACCGCCTGGAAGAGTTGTTGAAGACATTCCAGAACCAGCATACTGGCATGGAAATGCAAGACTGGTTGAAATGGCTCGTCACAGCAACAGACTCTTTTGTCGTAAACAGAAGATCAACTGGAGGGAAATCCGTGATCGCTGGTTACCCTTGGTTCGAAGACTGGGGAAGAGACTCGCTGATATCTCTCCCGGGACTGACGCTCGTCACTGGAAGATTCAGCGAAGCACGAGAGATATTATCGACCTTCAACCAGTATTGCCGGAAAGGCACTATTCCCAATAAGTTTCCCGACCAAGCCGGAGATGAGCCGATCTATAACACGGTAGATGCGAGTCTCTGGTTCTTTAATGCGGTTCTCCAATATCTCAAGTACACTGGCAACTTCAGCTTCGTCCGAGAAGAAATATGGGGTACGTTGGAATCCATAGTGAAATATCATATCCAAGGAACCCCGCAAGGTATTCGCGTTGATGGTGACGGTTTGGTCCAGCACGGTCCACAGCTGACTTGGATGGACGCAAAAACAAACGATCAAACAGTTACGCCTAGACAGGGAAAAGCGGTGGAAATCCAAGCATTATGGTACAATGCCTTGAAAACGATGGAGCTGCTTTCAGCGGTCTTCAATCAAGAAAAAGAGGCGGCTGAATACCGCACCATGGCTGAAAAAGCTACTGAAAGCTTCATTGGAAAGTTTTGGAGCATGGAGAATGGGTTTCTCTATGATGTTGTTCAGGACGGTGTTGGGGATCCGTCGCTGAGACCGAATCAGATTATAGCAGTCTCTCTGGACTTCTCCATGCTTGATCCAAGGAAACAAAACGCAGTCGTCGAGACTGCTTGGAAAGAGCTCTGGGGCGGTTATGGGTTACGAACCCTGCCGAAAGATGATGCACGGTACGCCGGAACCTACATCGGAGATCGATATCATCGTGATAACGCCTATCACAACGGAACGGTATGGGCTTGGCTTCTAGGACCTTTCGTTACCGCTTTTCTCAAGGTCAAGAACCATGACGAACAGTGGCGAAAACACGCCTTTGAAAAGTTCCTACGACCCCTCTTCTGCAAAGAGACGTTCCAAGCAGGCCTTGGCACTATCAGCGAGATATTTGACGGCGACCCACCTCACAAATCCAGAGGATGTTTTGCTCAAGCTTGGAGTGTTGCAGAACCTGTCAGAGCCTTCGTGGAGGATGTTATGTTGAATAAGCCTCCATATGAACGAGAGGTCTTGAGTTCCCAGTCTGTGATTACTGAGTAGTGATAAGAAAAAGATAAAAGCGGAAAACATGATGCATGTTTGCTGGCTCAAGTTTGCGCACGCAATCAGAGGTCTTGCAGTATGACAGATATCTGCCTAATGTTTGAGGTCCATCAGCCTTATAGGTTGAACCGCAATTTTCACTCAGACCTCTTAGCTCGTGGGGCAGTTTGCAAAGAAGATCTTTTTGATCTGTATTTTGACAACAGGCTGAATCGTTACATCTTTGAGAGAGCAGCTGAGAAATGCTATCTTCCGTCGAATAACGTCATTCTGGAGCAAATTGACAGATTCAGACGAGCCCGCAAGCAGTTCAAGGTGGCCTATGGCATATCGGGTGTTTTCATTGAACAGTGCGAGCGTTGGAAACCCGACCTCATCGAATCGTTCCAGCAGCTCGCCGAGACTGGCTGCGTGGACTTTCTTGACCAACCCTATTACCATTCGCTGGCCGGCCTCTACGGAATTGACCGATCAGAGTTCGTTGAACAAATCAAGATGCATCGTAGAGCTATGAAGGATCTGTTCAATTACGAACCCGACGTCGTCGAAAACACTGAATGCTTGTACAATAACGGAATCGCCAACGCTGCAGAGGGGCTAGGCTACAAGGCCACAGTCACAGAAGGCGTCTCGCGCATTCTGAGGTGGCGCAGTCCAAATCATGTCTATCAAGCCAAGGATTCGTCTCTTCGGGTCTTACTGCGCAACTACCGTCTTTCTGATGACATAGGGTTTCGTTTCTCCTCCACGTGGTGGAAGGAATGGCCGCTGACAGCGGAAAAGTATGCTAGCTGGCTAGCTGCAACTGCTGGAGACGTAATTGTGCTCTTCGTTGATTATGAAACCTTCGGAGAGCATCACTGGCCAGAGAGCGGAATCCACGGGTTCTTGAGATGGCTGCCCGGTGAAGTCTTGAAATGGGACCACCTGGAATGGTCTACGCCTTCAGAGGTCGTTCGCCGCCATGATCCAGTTGGGGTAATCGATGTGCATGATTACGATACGGTCTCGTGGGCTGACCTGGAAAGAGACCCCAGTGCGTGGATCGACAATCCTATGCAACTGATATGTTACGAATCACTGAAAGGATTAGACCAGCCGGTCAAAGCGATTCGAGATCCAGAGCTAACAAGGTTGTGGCGATACCTCCAGATGAGTGACCACCTATATTACATGAGCATTAAGGGAGGCGGTCCCGGCGACGTCCACGGCTATTTCAATCCCCACAGCAGCCCCGTTGAAGCATTTGCACTCTACTCCAAGATCATCTCTGATCTTGAAGCACGAATCTTACAGGAACTGGAAAAGCCTGAACACCTAGCGGAGCGAATCTTGAGAAAGCTTCCCGCGGGCAAAGGCTTCACATTCTCCTACGAATTTGCGCGACCCACCGGACTGACTGTTCACAGCCTGAAAGAATTCTACTCGGCGCTAGAGACTGTGGACGCGCAGTCGATCAGATTCCACACAAAACGAGGAGACTTCGAACAATGGATCCGTCACGTCGTTACCGACGACAAACTGGCGGACAAAATGGTGGAAATACCGCCAACACAAAAAACTGGCGAAAAACTTCGCAAGAAAATCCTTCGTACAATTAGCCAGAGAATAAAGGAATTGGAGAAACTAGCGTCCAAAGGCTGATTTCGGCCCCCTTCAACGAGGCTTCTCGGGCAGCCTGAATGGGGAATTGCTGGAAGCAGCTCTGCCCTTCGAAGTTTTCTCATAAAACGCAAATCATGCCAAGCGCCAAAGATCAGAAATCTTAAGTCCAGATCGGAAAGGGTTTAATACCAAGTCGGAGTGTAGAAAAATCGCCCCCGCTAATCGAAGAACGGAGGCTTGAGCGATAGTGACATTGTGTGACTCTTAGTCAATCACTCGGTGCACACAAATGAAAATCTGTATGCTAACTTGGGAATTCCCACCTCGAATAGTAGGTGGGATTGCTCGTCACTGCAATGGACTAGCTAAAGCTCTAGCCGATCTAGGTCATGAGATACATGTTTTCACCTTGGATTTCCCTGGTGCTCCAGACTATGAAGAGGTCGATGGTGTCAGGGTTTACCGAACGGTGACTGAATTGGGGCATCCGAACTTTCTCACTTGGACTCTTTTGTTCAATCATTTCCTGGAGAAGCGGATGGCTGATGTTGGACGTAAGGTGGAGTTTGACGTTTTTCATGTCCATGACTGGTTGACGACGTCAGCGGGCATTTCGTTCAAACATCACACGGAAAAGCCTCTGGTAATCACTGTTCACAGTACGGAAGTTGGCCGGGCCCAAGGATTGAACAATCCAGATTCGCTTGCCATCGATGGAATTGAATGGTGGGCGACCTATGAAGCGAACAGAGTGATAGTAACCAGTAGTTCGATGAAAGGGGAAATCGGGAATCATTTCGGCTTGCCTGGGGAGAAGATAGAGGTCATAGCAAACGGGATCAACCTGGACAAGTTTCAACAATCCTCGGTCGATAAGTGGGCGATCAGGGAACGCTATGGCGTTAGTTCCGATGAAAGGCTCGTACTGTGTGTGGGCCGTCTGGTTCCTCAGAAAGGGATAGAGTATCTCGTCCGCGCAGTGCCCCGAATCGCTGATCACTTTCCACGATCGAGATGTGTAATAGTGGGCGAGGGATGGCTGAGAGATCACTTGGAGTACGTTGCGGGATCTACTGGGCACCGATGGAGAATAAACTTCACTGGCTTCATCTCAGACGCAGATCTAGTCGCCCTCATGAAGAGCGCTGATGTCTTGGTTGTTCCGTCTATCTATGAGCCCTTTGGAATCGTTGCCCTAGAAGGGATGGCTGCGGGTGTCCCGGTAGTAGCGAGTCAAGTGGGTGGCTTGGCTGAAGTAGTAGAACATGATAAAACAGGCATCTTTGTCTATGCAAGAACCCCGCAGTCAATCGCGTGGGGAGTCAATCGAGTGTTGTCTGATTCAGGCCATGCGGAGTGGCTGATCAGAAATGCTAAAGAGACGATCCAAAAAGCTTATAGTTGGGAAGCTATCGCTAGAAAAACCGTCGCCGTTTACGAAGATTTGGTAGGATAGAGAATGCACGCGGACACGGGCCCACCAGCATCTCCTCAGTTGTCAGACGAGCTTCGCCTTCTCCGGATGTTACACAATGTCGGGGCAACGGCACAGGAGAAGTCCTTATCCGTGGAAGAGATCTGCAGATGGACGGACATGGACTCCTCAACCGTGGAGCTCCATCTGACGAAGTTGGTTGAGATGAAGTACGTACAGCCTATGAAAGCTGATGAGATGGACAAGTATCATGTCACACTCGACGGAATGAGAAAAGTACTAAGCATGTACTCCTAGCGGGTATCTGTGTACTTGGCGAAGATTTTGGGTCTGCGGTAGAGTTTGGTGCCGTTGCGTTCGGTGACGTATTCGAACCCTGTATAGACCATTATCCATTCTCAAAGAGGAAGAGAGGGCTCTCAAATCATCTGATCTCTGGATAAAAGAGAGAGTCACAAAACAAGCTGTAACTGCAAAGAATAGATTGACGGACGAGACAATAGAAATACCTCTAAATTGTCTTGCCCCTAGTCTGAGAAGGCATTCAGGTGTCGACCACTTAGACATTACAGGGCATTCTGATTTCCTGGTCACCCAAGTATTCCCAGATATGAACCTATTTCTTGCTGACAAGAAAACAAGAGAGAGATTTGAGAGTAATGTAGTAACATGGAGGGAATACGTCAAACGGAGAATGGGCAACGTTCTACTTACTAGGAAATTTGATCTTTCAGCCCCAGGTACATCTCTTTTCAGTTTTCATTCATCCGTTTCATTAGTACCAGGAGAGTTTTGGGTAATCAGACCTTTATCGTCTGACTTTGCCAAGATTCTTTCCATGTGGTTTAATAGTACTCCAAACCTGGCTCAGATGTTTCTCAGCAGAACAGAAACTAGGGGGACTTGGATGAAAATCGATGTTAGAACCCTAAAGGAGAGCTACATCATTGACCCCCGAACACTAAGCAGCAATGAGGACGCTGAATTATCGAAAACCTTCAGAGAAATAGCCAACATTTCATTTCCAAGTATAACCAAACAGCTTGAAACGAAGTTTCCAGCCAGAAAGACTCTTGATACCGCAGTGTTGAGGACAATCGGCTTCAGCGAAAAAGAGACAGAAGAGATTCTGGATTCTCTTTATCCTGCTTTGGCTAAAGAAATAGAACAGCTCAAAACCATGATGCAAGGATGATGAATAGCAGAAACAGTGCATGCATGCAGCC
>CAYFZQ010000031.1:0-18446 GCA_964347825.1 uncultured Candidatus Bathyarchaeia archaeon
CGGGATCTGCAGGAACAGGTAGGTCAGCATCTAACCGTGGGGGGAGAGCCCTCGAGATACTCAGGGAGCGATACGCAAAGGGAGAGGTCACTAGAGGACAATTCTTGAAGATGAAGAGGGAGTCGGAATCGTGAGCAGGAAACGATGGGCTTTGGGACTTGTTCTGGTCTTGGTCGGGCTAATCGGGCTACTAGCCTTGGTCTTCCTTCAGCTCAAAGTTTACGGTATGGATAATGCCCTCAGCGTAAGTGAGAGGTATTTGACATCCCTAAACAGCCCTGATCTAGCTGTCGGCGAGATCATGGAGTTCGAGCAGAATTTCTATGTCGTATACTACGAGAGATCCACTGGGATCGGCGCTTTCGAGATGCTCGTCGACAAGAGTACCGGGCGCGTTTTTCCCGAGTATGGCCCAAATATGATGTGGAACACGAAGTACGGTCATGGTGGTATGATGGGAGGTTGGAGCCGAACTCCGTCAGGGCAGATGTCCATCGATCATGATGAGGCTATATTGATGGCACAAGAGTTTCTTGACCATTCTTACCCAGGAGCTATAGCGGAGGACACACATCCATTCTACGGATACTACACAATCCATGTCATAAAAGACGGAGAAATATATGGAATGCTCAGCGTCAACGGCTACGATGGGGCTGTCTGGTACCACAACTGGCATGGTTCGTACATCCAGAGTCGATCCGTTCATGAAGAGTGAGATCGATCGAACTTTGATAGGACAAAAACATGATGAAAACGGGGGTCGACAGAAAGAGATGCAACAGAATTGCAGGCACTTATGCATGCATGCATCCAAAGAAGGGAAGGATTTTGGAGGTTGGTGTTGGTACAGGTAAGAATCTGCCCTGTTGCTACGAGGATCACCGAATTCTTGCTATTGATGTGAGTGAGAACATGTTGCGAAGGGCAAAAAATAGAGCTGGGATACAAAGGGCACGCATACTATCCAGAGGGTAAGGGAGATTAATCTAGACGTCGAGGTGGATTTGGGAAATGGCTAGAGATCCCGTCTGTGGAATGCCCCTAGACGAGAAAGATGCAGAATTCACGACGGAAGCAAGGGGAAGAACCTATCACTTCTGTAGTGAATACTGCAAACATACTTTCTTGGAAGGAGAGAAAATAGGGTATTTTTCCATGGAAATCGGATTGACGGATGACCTACACACGTACAGTGGGGGGTTGGGGGTCCTCGCGGGCGATATGGTAAGATCCAGCGCAGACTTGAAGATACCATTAGTTGCAGTTTCGCTCGTTAGCAGAAAGGGATACCTGAAGCAAGAGATCACCAGAGAGGGAAAGCAGATCGAGCACCCAGCCCAGTGGACACCATCGAAATTCATGAATAAACTGCCTACACAGATCAGCGTACAAATCCAGGGTAGAAACGTGAGAGTGGGAGCTTGGCTCTACGATCACCACAGTCTGACAGGAGGAGTAGTTTCCATCCTCTTTCTTGACACCGATGTCGAAGACAACGCCCCTGAAGATAGGGAGATTACTTCTTTCTTGTATGGGGGCGACGAGAGATATAGATTGAAACAAGAGATCGTCTTGGGAATCGGCGGCGTAAGAATGCTTGAAGCATCCGGCTTCAAAGTCAGAAAATATCACATGAACGAAGGCCACTCAAGTCTTCTAGCTCTGGAGTTGCTCCGAAAGAATAAAATGAGTCTCGATAGGGTTAGAGACCTTTGCATATTTACCACGCACACGCCCGTCGAAGCGGGGCACGACAAATTTCCATACAGCCTCGTTCACGAGATCATGGGAGAAGTAGTTCCTCTGGAGACTCTGAAGAGTTTTGGTGGCCAAGACAGATTGAATATGACACGCCTTGCTCTGAACCTGAGCAAATACGTTAACGGGGTCGCCAAAAGACACAAGGAATTCTCTCTGAAGTTGTTTCCAGGGCATCACATTTCAGCAATAACTAATGGTGTCCATTCATTCGCTTGGACTTGCGATAGCTTCAGAAAACTCTACGATGCGCATTTGCCTGGATGGGCCAACGAACCAGAGTTGCTGGTTCGAGTTGACGGAATCTCCGATGAAGAAATCTGGGAAGCTCACAGGAAAGCAAAAGAGGACCTCTTAGAGTTCGTGAGACGAAAGACGAGCATCAACCTGGGTCAAGATGTTCTCACTTTAGGCTTTGCTAGGAGGGCAACTGCTTACAAGAGACCGGACCTGTTGTTTTCCGACCTAGGGAGACTTAGAGAAATCAACGGTAAAGGACAGATCCAAGCGATCTTTGCTGGCAAGGCCCATCCTAAAGACTGGTCGGGAAAGCGGCTAATCGAGGAAATCTACGGCTATATCGAGAAGTTGAGAGACGTAATGCAGATTGTCTATTTGGAGGATTACGATTTGCGGATGGCTTCTAAGGTTACGTCAGGCGTGGATGTCTGGTTGAATACGCCTTTACCGCCGTTTGAAGCCTCTGGAACGAGTGGAATGAAGGCCGCGCATAACGGCGTAATAAACTTCAGTGTTCTAGATGGCTGGTGGATAGAGGGCTGCGTCGAAGGTGTTACGGGTTGGGCGATAGGTCCCTCACCAGACGAAACCATCGAAGAAGACGAAAGAAGACGTCGAGAACTCGAAGACCTATACAACAAACTGGAGTACCTGATTATTCCCACCTTCTACAAAAGGCGAGACGATTGGATACACATGATGGAGAACACCATAGGAAAGGTTGCGTACTACTTCAACAGCCACCGAATGATGCGAAGATACGCCACAGAAGCCTACCTGTAGAGATCAAGCCTCAGAAAACATACCTGGAAAATGGAATGAAGAGCACCGTGTTCTAGGTCATACGTTTTGAATTCATCCTTGGCTCGTTGTAGCTGATCTTCGAGAGACTTAGACAAATCACAGGGTATAGGCGGCTCCTAATTCTATTCACTAGGTATGCATGGATCTCGATCTTCATACGCGCAGGCGCGCACGTTTTTCTGATCTAATTCGTCGGATATAGCCTAGAGCCTTCAAGGATGCCATTGCTCCTTCACCAACAGCCGTCACTACCTGCATTCCGCCACATGTGCAGTCACCAGCTGCAAAAACACCGTCGACGTTGGTTCGTTGCCAACGATCAACTTTGATGCATCCCCTCTCGTCAACCGCTATCCTAGTCTTTTCAATAAAATCCGTCGCGGGCGTCTTGCCCAAGGACACGAAAACGCCATCAACCGGTTCCAATCTCTCTCGCTCATCTTCCACCGTGATTGTTAATCCCTCAACAACGTGCTTTCCGACAACGCCAGTCACTTTTCCCTCAAGAATTTCCACGTTGGCTCTCTCTTCAAGCTTCCCCAGCAACTCTTTCGAAACATCAAGTACTTGACCGTGCGTTATTATCACCACTTTCTTGGCAGTTTCTGACATGAGCAACGCGTCCGTTGCTGCCGATTTCGCATACCCAATAACTGCCACCTTTAGTCCCTTGAAAAATGGGCCGTCACACATTACGCAGTAGCTGACGCCTTTTCCGACGAAATCGGTCTCTCCTGGAACATCTAGCTTTCTTCTGCGGGTGCCGGTCGCAATCACTAAGGCAGTGCAATCGTAAGCGGTCTTGTTTGTCGTCACTTGTGGTATTCTCTGGTCGAGACCAAGTTCAACTGCCTTCTCAAGATATCGTATCTCAGCACCAAACTTGGATGCTTGCCTCTTCATCCTGTCGAGAAGATCTGCCGCGTTTATGCCGTTAGGGAAGCCTGGGTAGTTCTCATATAGTGAGATCCCCGCTGCTGGCGCTCCAACTGCCTCAGCCTCCAGTATCAAAGTTTTGAGATTGGATCTGGCTGCGTTAATTCCTGCTGACAAGCCGGCAGGACCAGCGCCGACAATTATCAGATCAAATGTCTGATCGTTCTCTTCCATGATGATATTCCCCACAGTTTTAAGGCGATTTCTGTGCATAGACGATAGCTATATGCAGCTAAAGGTATTGCCTAACGGTTACGTACGTTGGGTTGTTGGAAGTGGTTTGACAAAGTATTGGAAGAGGCGGAGTTGAGGTTACAGATGAAAACAAAGGAAAAGTTGACGAGGTGATTCATCGACACATTGGCGAGCAGCGTGCGCGCGTCTAGGGAATCCCAGCTCCAGTAAACATGTCATAGAGATATCGGTTCCAATCGTGTCCTTCCTTTTTCAGTATCTCAAATAGTTGCTGCAGGATTTTATGATGTTGTCTCTCATCTTCTACGATTTGCTCCAAAATCTGCCTAAAATTCTTGGCTTCTATTGTGCCACTGATTTTTTCTGCTTGCTTGAGCATTCTATTTTCTTCCTTGATGTGGGTTGTGAGCTCTTCAGCCATTGTTTTCCGATCAACATCCCCAATCACCACACGCTTATTGAGATCTATCAGGGTCTGGTATGTGTCAGAATGTTTCATAGTATCTAGTACGATTCTGTGAATAAACAACCTCACAAAAGGATTCTTCACAGAGTTGTACAAAGGAACAAGTCTCTTCGCGGTCTCATCTTCGAAAGCCTTCTGTTCCTTCAGCATTTCAAGACTCTTGTCATCTACTTTCTTCCACACATTCAAACTTTACACCTCCGTTCAACAACAACTGCCCTAGTTGCTTATAAGGAAATTCCACAAAATGCATGTATGCAAACGGCTTTGTCAATTTCCGTCCGATATTTGCTCATACAATTCACACAACTTATTGTTTGATTTAATATTAGGTGATCTGGCCTCTGCCTTTCGCTCAAGATAGCAGTTCATATAGACAGTGGTTTCGCGTGATCCGCCTTGAGAAGGTTTTTAAAGGATTATGAGAAAGATATATATAGAGGTGCTATTCTGGAAATCCCATGCTCTAGGCTCACGGGAATTCCGCATTCTCAAACAAGGAGGGCCTTGATGACATGAAAGAACAGACCATCGTCCACGTAAGTTGCCCTGAGTGCAAGAGCACGAATCTGGTCCAAGACAAGGAGATGGGCGAATGCGTCTGCGGGAGCTGTGGCTTGGTGATTCGAGAAGACCTCATGGACCCGGGAGCTGAATGGACGGCGTTCACTCCGAAAGAGAGACAGACCAAAGCAAGAACGGGAGCCCCGATACGATACTCTCACTTCGACAAAGGTCTATCCACAGTCATCCGCGTTGGGAGAGACGCCTTCGGTCGCCCGCTATCACCAAAAGTCAGACAGCAGATGTGGCGCCTCCGAAAATGGCAACTCCGATCAAGGTACCACGCATCCCAAGATAGAAACCTGAGCAAGGCCATGAACGAACTTCAACGCCTCTCAGAGAAACTCCATCTCCCCTCCTCAGTACAGGATATGGCGGCAGTGATCTATCGAAAAGCATTAAACGAGGGCTTAGTCCGAGGACGCAGCATCGCAGCCATGGTGGCTGGAGCGCTATATGTAGCCTGCCGATCCACCAAACTGCCTCGAACGTTGAAAGAGATCATTGAAGCCAGCATCCGAGACCAAAAAGAGATCTCACGAGCCTATCGTTTAATTGTACGAAACCTACACATGAAGATGCCCATCGACGATCCATTGGACTACGTAACAAAAATCGCTGAGAAAGCAGGCGTATCCACCGATGTCGAAGGTCTAGCCATCAAGATTATCCGGGATGCCAAACTCGAACACGCAGTTACGGGAAAAGACCCCTCAGGACTAGCAGCTTCCGCCCTTTACATTGCCTCCAAACTCAAAAAGGAAAAAATGACACAAAGCCGGCTCGCAGAAGCAGCTAGCGTCACCGAAGTCACCATAAGGAACAGAAAGAAAGAGCTGATGAAAAGACTCGACCTAACCCCTAGCTAACACTCGCACACCCAGGAAAGGCTTCTGAATCTTTAAGTGCGCTACTCGCATTCTAGAGCAAATAGGTAACCACGCGATGAAAGAGGCCATGTTCTATGAAAAGTTGGGCGAGTCGGTGGTCAAGTGCAATCTGTGTAGTCATAGATGCAGAATAGTTGATTCGAAGAGAGGGATCTGCGGCGTTCGTGAGAATCAAGATGGAACCTTGTATAGTCTGGTCTATGGAAGAGCTGTCTCTCGTGCGGTGGATCCTGTGGAGAAAAAACCCCTCTTCCACTTTCTCCCCGGCACTTCAGCCTACTCCATAGCCACGGTAGGCTGCAACTTCCGATGTGGCAACTGTCAGAACTGGGAGATATCACAGTTTCCCAAACCCGAGAGATCGATAATTGGGGACGACGTTCCACCAGAAGAGATCGTAGAAGCGGCCAAGCGGAGGAACTGCAGAAGCATCGCATATACCTATACAGAACCCGTCATCTTCATGGAATACGCATACGACATCGCGAAGCTCGCTGTCAAAGACGAGATGAAGAACCTCTTCGTCACCAACGGCTACATAACGGAAGAAGCACTAAGAGCATTGGCACCTTACCTCCACGCAGCGAATATTGACCTCAAAAGCATGAACGACGCCTTCTACAGGAAGCACTGTGGAGCGCGTCTAGACCCCGTTCTTGAGTCCATCAAACTCCACAAAGAGCTTGGTATATGGGTTGAGGTGACAACGCTAGTCATTCCTGAGCTCAACGATACGGAAGAAAACTTGAGAGCGATTGCCGCGTTCATTAGAGATGTGGGTCCGGAAATCCCTTGGCACGTTTCCAGGTTCTACCCCGCTTTTCAAATGATTGACCTCCCGCCCACACCAATAGAGACCCTCCACAAAGCCAGAAAAATAGGGCTTGAGGCCGGATTGCGATATGTCTACCAAGGAAACGTTCCCGGAGAAGGCGAGAACACCCACTGCTCCAACTGTGGGGAATCGCTGATCGAGCGCTACGGCTACAGAGTCACCAAAAACAAGATAGAGGACTCCCGTTGTCCAGAATGTGGCGCTCTCACGGATGGCGTTTGGAGACAAGAATCATGAAAAAGCGCCACGACTGACGAATCGGCGGCATCAACGTTCACCGTGCCCAATCCTTAGGAACGATATGAGCTATGAAGAAGGAAAAAGCTCAACGGATTCTAGCACTCTTGAGAGAAGAATATCCCGATGTTAAAAGTACCGCGTTGACGTTTCGCAACCCCTTAGAGCTCCTAGTGGCCACGATCCTTTCAGCCCAATGCACAGACGAAAAAGTCAACGAAGTGACCAAGACCCTCTTCAGAAAATACGAGACCACTGAGGACTACGCCAAAGCCGACTTGAACGAACTGGAGGCGATCATCAAGCCCGCCGGATTCTATCACAACAAGGCCAAATTCATCAAAGCCTCCGCAGCAAAGCTCGTAGAGGACTTCAAATCACAGGTCCCCAGGTCAATTGAGGAACTAACCAAGCTCAAAGGGGTCGCCCGCAAGACCGCCAATGTTGTGCTCTCCAACGCCTTCGGCATCAACGAAGGAGTCGCCGTGGACACGCACGTGATGCGCCTAGCCAAACGACTTGGGTTCACTGATGCAAAAGACCGAGATAAGATCGAGAAGGATCTGATGAATCTCTTCCCCAAAGAACAATGGTTCGAGCTTACAAACACACTAATAGCGCATGGACGAAAAAAATGCGGAGCCAGACGCCCAAAATGCAACACATGCCCCGTGAATCACCTCTGCCCCTCGGCCTTCTCGTTCAACTGAGCGGCATACAGCTAGGCATGCGTCAAGTTGCCCCGCTACGCCTTTGCGGGCGCGTTGAATAATACGTGTCTTTCCTGAAACTAGAATGAAACCGGCGTGGCTTCCTAACTTAGTTGCACACGTGTCAGGAACGGCGGACTTTCATCGCGCATTCTAGAACCATGGGGCATACTCGGCATTCTTGTGGAAGAGGTTTGTCTACAGGGCGTGTCGCCAAATACCCAAGATAATTCGGGCAGCCTGGGGGCCCTTTTTCTTTCTCCTCCGACTGTTTGATCAGTGGTTCGGCACGCTTCTTCTCGTCTTTCTTGACGGGAACTGACTGCAGCTTCCTGAAGTAATGAACATTGAGCGTGTCCTGGAGCTTCGTCTTCGCTTCTGTCAAGATGTCGATAACGTCTCCGAGGTCTCGGTTGTCTATGGAGAACTCTACGTCGGGCAGATTTGAGTACAATCTCCGTCTGATGATGAAATCAAGAGTGTTGTAGTCTCTGAGGTGAATCTCCACCTGACCGTAGAATGACCCCGAACTTTGCCCCAACAAACCCACAGCCAAAGGCTTCCTTTGAGCTTCTTGCATTTTGCACCTACTCCAAAAGGTAAATGGGGGCAATATAACTTAAATCTTACGATTCCATAATTAAGCCGTGAGATCGCTACTCGTCGTCTTACATGATGCGTACCCATGCTTTTCTGTTCTCAACGGTCTACCCGAAGAAGACGGTCGCCATCTCGTAGAGTTTTCGGTCGACTCTTTTCCGCTTGCCCGCTACATCTTTCAGGGGTACCGAGACTATGTCGTTACCTTTGAGGGCGACCATTAATCCGAATTTTCCTTGTTTGACGAGGTCGATTGCCGCTAATCCGTATCTTGTTGCCAGAATCCGGTCAAACGGTGTGGGCGAGCCACCACGTTGGAGGTGCCCAAGCACGACTACACGCGTTTCAATGTCTGTTCTGGCTTCGATTTCCCTGCCTAGGTAGTAGGCGACTCCGCCGAGTCTTATGTTTCCGAATTCATCCACTTTGTCACCGTAAGTAATCTCTTTGCCCCCCTTTGGTTTAGCACCTTCAGCGACTACGATTATGCTAAAGGCTCTGCCGCGCTCCTTTCTTTGCTTGATGTATTCACAAACCTCTCCTATCTCGAAAGGCTGTTCTGGAATGAGGATGACGTCAGCGCCTCCAGCGATTCCAGCTTCCAAGGCAATCCAGCCAGTGTATCGTCCCATGACTTCTACTATCATGATTCTACGATGCGCCTCCGCGGTGGTGTGGATCCTGTCGAGGGCGTCGGTTGCGATGGAAACGGCGGTGTTGAAGCCGAATGTATAATCGGTACCCGCCAAGTCGTTATCAATGGTCTTGGGCACCGACACGCATGGAAGCCCTTGTGCTTGAAGCTTTTGAGCGACACTCTGCGTGTCGTCTCCGCCAATGACAATTATGGCATCGATGTGCCTCTTCTTTACATTCTGGAAGATGCGCTGAGGGCCCTTCTCATGTCTAAACGGATTCGTCCGTGAGGTCCCGAGAATGGAACCGCCGAGAGGGAGTATTCCTCTGATTGTGGTCAAGTTAAGCGGCGTGAAGTCTCCTTCTACGAGTCCTCTCCATCCGTCTTTGATCCCCAACATCGCAAATTTATATTGCAATATGCCCTTTCGCACAGCCGCTCGTATCACCGCGTTAATTCCCGGGGCGTCTCCACCACCGCTTAAGATGCCTACTCGCATGACGTTCCCTCACTTCATCTATGCTCTGTTAGAACTCCCAAATAGCCGCATTTTGGCGATTACAACCTGTTTCATGGCGTCTCGAGCAGGTCCCAAAATCTTTCGTGGATCGTACTGCTCTGGCTTGGTGGCCAGAACCTCTCTCACGGTGGCTGTAAAGGCGAGTCGCAGGTCGGTATCTATGTTAATCTTTGCTATTCCCAGCTTGATGGCTTGCTTTATGCCTTCATCTGGCGTCCCTTTTGCGCCTGCGAGGGCTGCTCCGTACTTTTTGGCTTTTCCGACGATATCCGTCGGAACCCCAGATGCCCCATGTAGAACCAGGGGAACATCAACCGTTTCCCGGATTTCTCTTAGTCTTTCAAAGTCGAGTTTCGGCTCTCCTTTAAACTTGTAGGCCCCGTGGGAGGTGCCGATAGCGACGGCGAGGGCATCTACGTTTGTGCGTTCAACAAACTCCTTGGCGGCGTTTGGATCTGTAAGTACGGTCGCTTTTTCCTCGAGAGAGGCCTCTTCAATTGAAACAAGCCGTCCAAGTTCTGCCTCAACCGACACATCTTTTCGATCAGCTAGCTGGACAACTTTCTTTGTAAGCGCAATGTTACCTTCGAAGTCCAAGTAGGAGCCGTCAATCATAACTGAGGTGAACCCGATTTCCAGACATTCTGTAACGATTTCGACGTCTTTTCCATGGTCAAGGTGTAGAGACAGGGGAACAGACGTACGGTCAGCGGCTGTCTTTACGATTCGGGCGATGTACTCTAGGCCGCCGTATTTAACTGCCGTTGGAGTCGCGGACACGATTGCCGGCGAATTCTCTTCGTTGGCCGCGGCGGTCACCGCTTGGAGGCTTTCTAAGTTGTAGATGTTGAACGCGCCTACTGCGTACGTCCCAGTCTTGGCAGATTCTAGGATTTCTTTATTCGTCAGCAACAATTTGAATCCAAGGTTACTCTTGGCATCTTCTTAATAAATGATCATTACGGTTTCTGAAGCTTGGATTTCTGAGTTGTCCCGTACTTCAGGCACGGAGAAAGCCTTTCAGCGAATCTTCGATGGATTTGAGAAGTGTATGTCTGATTTTCCCTGGCTCTTGAAGGTCTTCTAGTTGAGCGATCCTGAAATAGGCGGGAGGGTGAGGGTCAAACCGTAGCCATTCAGATCTACGGTAGCCGCGGAAAGCAGGTTCCCGTTTGTAGAGGGGAAAGAGCCGTCGAAAAGCGATCTTTCTCAGAGCTTCTGCCATTGCCTTCGGTTGCCCAAGCATTTTTGCTGAGTCTAAGTCTGCTCTCTCTTCGAGAAACTTGCCGAAAAGGTAGACAAGGCCTATTGCTGCCACAAAGTAGAGCCAGTAGGAAATGATGCCGAGGAAAAAGAGGTAGGGCCAGAATACGTAGAACCTGAGCAGGAATTCGGCACTTGATAGAAGAAACAACACTATGGGATCGTGGCTTTTCAGATGACTCATTTCGTGACCCACTACACTTGCCAGCTCGTCTTCTTCAAGCTGCGTCATAATGCCCGTAGTGACGAGTACAGTTCCTAATCGAGCGCTGGGACCTGCCGCTGCGGCATTTGGGATGATCGTGTTGGCGACCACGATTTCTGGTTGGGGAAGGCTGAAGGATTTCGCGGCCTTCTCCACAATCTGGAATAGGTTCACCTTCTTAACGGAGAAATCGTCCACGTCGCACGTTATTCCGTAATCTGCGAATACTCGGCCAGCTGTTTCACAAGTGATAGGCTTATCTGCAGCGAGGGTAGCTTCGTAGATGCTTTTCCGGATATTAGGGATTTCCTTGCTGTGTTTTTTGCGGAACTCTTCGAACTCGTCAGGCGAGAAATGGTATTGCAGAAGGTGTATCTCGGGTTGGCTTTCCGTGATTTTCCAGTCGCCACTTCTCGCGATCAACCTTCCGGAAAAGAGCATCAGTAACAACGATAAGCCGATGAAGATTAGAGGAGCGTACCAGCCGAATACGTAGAAGAAGAAAAATGTGAGCGGCATTAAGATGATGTACAGCGGTAACATCGAGTCCGTGAATATTCTAGCAAGAAGCCCCGTCTTCTCCTTTTCAGGCGTTATCGCTTCCCCGGGCAAAAAAGCAAGGTAGAGGGTAGTCTTGCGGATCTCCTCTTCGAAGAGTTGAACTATCAGAAACAGATCCTCGTAGAGTTGGTCGAGAAAAGTTGTCGAAATCTTGGGGTCACTGGGCTTCATCGTTACTCGTATGGGGGCTTTTGCATCAACCGTGATATTGACATACGCATTTGTTTCAGGAACTAAGACGCTGTATGAGAGATAGTGTTCTCCGTCTTCAGTGATTTGAATGTCTTTGAAGGTTCTGTACTTTTTGTGTTGAAGCAGGTAGTGACGGCGCAGGTATTCGGGAAGAAATTCGAGGTTTCCTGTGGAAAGCTCGGTATCTATCGAGTATTCCAATTCTCCTTCGTTTGTCTTTGCGCCTCCGGACAAGACCTTACCTCACATCACAGAGTTCTGTCTTTGTTTATCTGCGTCTCGCCTTTATTCTTTGTTGCATGTGCATGCGCGCGCATCGCTGTCTCTGTTGCGCTTGAATTGACCAGTTCAGTGGGCCGCGATTGGGGTCAAGCTTGCCCCGTTCGGCCACTTGCTTATACATCGATACTTGACATGTACCAGTTGGGAAAGACGCGATTTAAGGGAAGCAATCGCTGGAATAAGACGGTGAGCAAGCTGCAACGAAGTCTTGTGGAGGTCTTCGCTGAGATATTGCAGGAAGCGAGAAATGGCGTGGCAAAGACCCGGATCAAAAACTCGTGTAATCTCACGTATAGCATGACCGGCGACTGCATTGACTATCTTCTGGAGGCGGGTCTCCTCAGCAAAGGCAACTCCTTCCACACGACAGACAAAGGACGACAATTCCTCAGAATCTATCAAACCCTAGTGCTTCTTACTCACACCCGGAACTAGCCTCCTTCACACACCGGCTTTTGCGCACGCTCAAATGCATCAAACGAAAAGCTGAAATGTTCGAAGTAGCATCTATTTTCGTTGAGAGTAGAAAAGGCATGACAAAAAGCGAGCTGAAGCGCATTATTGTGAGTACAAAGCGCCATAGTCTTTATCAACTCTTTTGGGTCGCCTTGTTCTGTCCAATTGGCATCGTAGGTCTGATCATATCTTACTTCATCTATCGCAAAGATACATCCATCCAGCTGAAACCCTTCGTGAAATGGCTAGAAGCATCCGACTAGTCCAGACCATGCGCCCGTGTGCATCTCCACCGTGACTAGTGTCTATTTGCCCTGGAGACAAGCTGTTACTTCACCAAAGAGAACAATAGAAGCGACGAAAACAAATGCAATAGTTCGGTTTTTCGCGTCACCTAGCGCGCGAGATCTCGTGATGCCCTGAACAGTTCTTCCGTTTTCCCCAGATCAGTTTCTGACGCCAATTCAGCGAACCATTTTGTCGCTTCGTCATATTTTTCTTGCAGATCCTTTTCATCTTTGACGAAATAAAGATGTTCAAGTTTCTTGACAATTTCAGATGGGAGTTCATAACGAATGTAGTGCATCCTGAAGTTGTAATGAAACGGATTATGCCTGATCCTCAAAGCTTCGACCAGTGTCCCAAGGGTGTAAGCTCGGTAGAAATCTAGGGCTTCGAGATGATTCCCTCTGTTGATCTCCTTCTGCACAAAGCTGTTGAACATGGCGAACCTCGCTCTCAATCTTTCGAATCGTTCCCGAAGTTTCCTAGCCAGCGCCTCCCTGTCCAGTGGAGGAGGCTTGACCTGATCGGACTTGCTGAAATAGAATATCGCGTCGCCATGGATCTCAGGTTCCAAGAATTTGTCCGGGCTGTTGGGCTTTAGGATGGCAAGGTCGATGAGAAGATATTCACTGGCGTCTTCGAGCTTATAGAAGGCTTGGGAGAGATGTAGCGATGGAGGATGCAAGACGTCATACTTCTGTTCGACCGGAGATAATGATTTTAGGGCGTTTTCCACAGCAAGGAACGCCTCGTCGACGCGTTCGCCGTCTACAACCAAATAGAGGTCGACATCGGACCATTCATCAATTCGTCCAAACGCGGCAGCACCGCCTTCCCAAAAGGCGTGGACGTAATCAAGTGGTTCCAAGGCGTCAACGAGAGTGTGTATCACGCGGTCACGGGTCAACTTCTCGTGTCTCGTCACAGAAACTCCTCTAGGGACGCTTACTACTTCGCGGTGGAATTTAGAGTTTCCGCGCGTCTAGGTAGGTATGCCTAGGCTACGCGCACGCGCTCATACTACGCTTATAAGCCCTATGCTACAAAATCTTGCCTCAAGACGATCTCAATGAACGGCGACATTTTCGTGAGAACGATAGTACCCATCCTCCTCCTCATTGGAGCAGGGTCCCTTTCAAGGAAAATGAAAGTCTTAAAAGCTGGAGACGAACGGATACTCAGCGCATATGTATACTACTTCGCATTACCAGCATTATTCTTTGTCAACATGGTGGAAACGGACTTCATTAAAGAAGGAACTTTGAGATTCATGCTCGCCGGCATCATACCGGTGCTCATGGTGCTAGCGATTTACCTCTTTCTTCACGTCACATTCCGATTTCCTAAGAAGACACTATATCTCCTGACGCTGAGCACCGTATTCGGCAGCCTGACCTTCTTTGGCATCCCCTTCATAACCTTCGCCTTTCCGCCCCCAATGGAGGGAGAACATCTGGCAGCCTTGGCGGCAGCTTCAATTTCTCCGGCAAGTGTCACAGTATCTATTACAATGCTCGAACTCTATAGCCTCGAAGAATCCACAATATGGAAAGGGTTGAAGCGCGTCCTAAAGAGACTCTCAAGAAATCCGTTGATTTTGTCAATTGCATCCGGGGTTGTGCTCTCTCTTCTCCGACTGGAAATCCCCCCGCCGATCTCTACATCGTTGCACATGCTGGGGGGCACCACCTCAACAGTGGCCATCTTCATGCTTGGAGTCTTCCTCCATGGTAGAAAATACACAAACCTGGCCAAGGCCTTCGGATTGAGTATGTTGAGAATGGTGTTTCTACCACTCGTCGCCTTTCTGACGACAATGACTCTCAGTCTGCCCAACACGGAAACGTCAACGTTGGTGCTTATGCATGCCATGCCGGTCGCCGTCTCCATGATCGTTCTCAGCGAGCGCTATGATTTCCACAAGGAGACAGTCGCCTCACTTATCCTGATCTCTTCACTTGGAGCGGGACTGTACCTGAATCTATGGCTCTTGTTGCTAGGTTACCAGTAGAACGGTTAGGATGAGGCGTCTCCGGAAATAATCTGTCGTCCGTTCTTCTCAGTCGAGAAGCACTAACACACCCTAGTCTGGTGTCCCATTCGCCCAGGTTCATCTGAAATCCATTTCACTTGTGCTATTCTTCCACTGTGATGGCTTCGGTGGGACAGGAAGTCACACAGGCCATACATAGGATGCATTCATCTGCTCTGACAGGTACAGACTTGGGAGAATCTGGATGTTCTTCAAGGTCTTGAAGCTCAAAGACATCCACGGGGCAGACGTCCGCGCAGACACTATCGCCGTTACATTTATTCCAGTCAACCTCAACTTTCGGCATCTGGATCTAACCTCTCAATTGGAAGAGTTAAATCAACAAAGAAGATATTTTAATACTTTGCCCTACGGATCTGCGTTTTTGGGGGGAGTTCGTCACGTGGAGGAAGCTGGCAGCAGGTGCTGCCTGACAATTATGTGCGTTTGTTACTGCGACCCTACATCCTGAGCACGTCTTTGACCACACGCACCTTCTTCCGACGGACAATCTCACTCATGCCTACGCCTAGTCCCAACGACAAAAGCGCCCCAGCTGCAACGTCTGCAGGAAAGTGGAATCCTGTGTAGATGACTGAGAAACCTACAAAGTATGAGAGAACCAAGAGGATGACTCCGTATGATCTTTTCCGGGAAATAAGTAGTAACGGAATTGTGAGGGCGAAAACGAGCATTGTTGTTGTGGAGGGAAATGAGAAGCTACTCGCATCCCAAGGACCGATGACTCTAGCAGAGGGTACAACGACGTAGGGTCTAGGCCGACCAACCAGCGCTTTCACTAACGAACCTACACCATAGGCGACCAAACCGGTGGCGCCTGATATTCCACCACCTACAAGAGTCATGTTTCCTTCGAAAAAGCACAGTTTTGCCATACTGAAAAGATAAAATGTAACGAAGACAACGGGGGAGGCATACACACACAGGATGTCCAACAGAGGATTGCTGATTTCTTGGTTCAAGAATATGAAAAGAACGGAATCTCCCACCGCCAAAGCGGCTATTATTATGTAAACAGACGGTATTACGACAAGAACCGTCAGAATCGGACCCAGCTTCTTCATGCAGACCCCATAACCACTCTACGCTGCCCCAAGTAAAGAAGAGAGTAGTCTGATAAATGTCATGGCCAACAGATGATCTCTCGGGCCACTCTAGCACACTCTTGGCACCAACAATATTTGTGAGACCAGGTCCGCGATGTGTGGAATCCGCAAAGCATTTTAGCAGGGCACTAAACACACACGTACATGCGCCTGGACGCAGAAACCGCGTGGCGCCTGCCACGACAAAAGCTAATCGCGCTAATCAAAGGAGGCCACTTCTGGCAGTACAACAGAGTTCTCAACAGTCAGAAGAAAGTTTGGTTCTACGCTCCGAGTTTCATCTACCACAAGACGGCCTACTTTGATTCGTCACCAACCGCTTTCCCATCAATCTCTATAACCGGTTCCTCTTGTGCCCTACGATGCAAGCACTGCAACGCCAAGGTTCTAAACACAATGTTCCCAGCCCTGACGCCAAAGGATCTGTTTGAACTGTGTGTGAAACTCAAAAGGAAAGGCGCCATTGGCTACCTGATAAGCGGAGGGTGCCTGCCCGATGGCTCCGTGCCGCTTGAAAGATTCATAGACACCATCGCTGAGATCAAACGAGAACTCGGAGTGAAGACCGTGGTGCACACAGGTGTCATCGATCTTTCGATGGCGAAAAGACTGAAGGAGGCAGACGTTGATGCTGCACTGATTGATATAATAGGTTCCAACGAGACCATACGCGAAATTTACCAGCTTGACGTCCAGGTTGAGGACTATGAACGGTCTCTAGAGGCACTTCAAGAGTCCGAGATTCCGTTTGTTCCACACGTGCTGGTTGGGCTTCACTACGGTAAGCTTGGAGGCGAATTTCAAGCGCTCAAGATGATTTCGAAATACGCTCCATCAGCAATAATAGTGATAGCCTTTATGCCGATCCGCGAGACGCCTATGGAGAATGTGGCGCCACCGGCACCAGAAGATATCGCCAAAGTACTGGCCACGGCCAGATTGATAACACCTCAAGTCCCAATAGCCCTCGGGTGTATGAGACCCAAGGGCAAGCATAGGATCAAAACTGATAGGCTTGCCCTAGGAACAGGAGTCAATGCGATAGCGTTTCCAGAAGAAGAAGCAATCCGATTGGCGGAATCGCTGGGATTGGAAATCACGTTTTCGTCCTTATGCTGCTCGCAAGTATGTGAAGACATTAGACGTGACGTTTGAATACAGCTATTCGTGATCATGCTAGAATCGGGTTATAGATCGTTTGAAAGTATTCATGAAGTCGTCCTTGAGGATTTTGAAGTGAATGCTAAGCCTTTGGGCGTCTTTTGGTGACATTCCTTGGGCAATCAACTCTCTTTCGAAAGCCTTCCGTGCTTTCCGCACTTGCCAATCGAGACTCAGCCACATCGCGAGTAGACTTCCGAGAAGCCTAAGAACGGTGGCAGATGTACTCAAGATAGCGGATAGCTTAACCATGATACCACCTCAGGGATTGGAGGGGAGCTACGCGGATCCTAGCTTGTTCCCGTTCTCTTCTCCTTCTTCTCAGCAAGCTTTTCTTCAAGTCTTTCTTTTACGATTTTTTGGACATCGCCTGAAGTATAGTTTTTCTTGCCACCCATGCTTTTTAGAACATCTCCGAGGCTGGTGAACGTTTTTATGTAGTTCTCGGTCATCTTGACCGCTACATTTTCGGGCATTCCACCGTCCTTCAGCTCTCTATAGAAAGCGGCAGCGGCGCGTCCCAAGTCTTTCCCTGCCTCTTCTGAAAAGATTGACCCGATTATTCCCTTGATCAACGCGGGGATTTCTTTGGAGACTACGGAGAGGATTTCCTTGAGCTCTTCAGCCTCCTCGATTTTTCTCTCGCTCTTCTCACCCATCCTTTCTTCACCTCCAACATATTGTGACCTATGCGCTAGTTAACCATTTTGACAGAGCAGTTCTATCTGTAGCTGTTCCAGTTTAAGTATGTGATAGCTTGGGCCTTCCTGCATTCTGCTTCTAGCAGCACTGCTAGCGCTTGTTTCTTCGCCTTGTGGTTCAGGGAAGCTGAATAGGTCTCTCCGGACCCGTCGGCTTTGTTCTTGGCCACAGTGTTTTCGATTATGCCGAACAATCCAGAGTCTTGCAGTCCGTGATTCCCTTCTTTCGCTCCGCCATTTTTCGCATCCATTTGTTTCACCGATAGAACCCTAAGTCTGGGCACTCTAGTTTAGGATTCTGGGAAAAAGTGATCACCCGTTGGTCACTCGATTAGTTCGTAGGTCTTTCCAAACCCTTCCACTTCGCGGACCATGCCTTCGTTTTCCAGATTTTTCAATCTGGCTCGGATAATCCTTCGCGATGCTGTCCCTCTCATAGTTTCAACTTGACGGGTAAGTGCTGAAATGTTTAAGGGTCCCTTAACTGCAAGAGCTTGGATGATGCACCGGGAGATGTCATCCCGCGAGATGGACAATCGTTTCATGTACCGCTCTGCCGTTCTCAAACGAGGGAGTATCTTCAGCGGTTCACCATACAGTCCTAAACCAATCCGAGTTAGCTTGAGGGATGGGGCTAGATCAGCATATTCAGGTTTGTCCACAATGAAAGTCTCTAGAGCATCCAACCTTTTCATGATTAGGTCGAGTTTCTTGCTCAATTCTTGCAGACGGTCAGAGACACCCTCTTCACTCATCTTGACGCACGCGAAATCCCAACGAGAATAT
>CAYFZQ010000032.1:0-18359 GCA_964347825.1 uncultured Candidatus Bathyarchaeia archaeon
GAGTTTCGTCAGTAGATGTGGCATTTATTGTGGAGCCTGCTACATCTTTCGTGCTTCTAGAGACGGTGGAGAATTCCTGGAGTATGTTTCGAAACTGACTAAGACGCCTAGAGAGGAAATTCGATGCGGCGGATGCTTGGGTCCTGAAGAAGAGCTTTGGAAGAACTGCAGAGAGTGTGAAGCACGGGCATGCTTGAAGGAGAAAGGTCTGCAATTCTGCTATGAGTGTGCAAAGATGGAAGGAAGCTGTGAGCATTATGAGAGAAAAACGCAGGGATGTTTGGAAAGAGGAGAGGATATTAGAGAATCAATGCGACGCATTCAGGCTGGAGAGATTGGTGCATGGCTAAACGAACAGAAAGCCAAATGGCGCTGTCCAACATGTCGCAAAAGCGTTTCATGGTATGAAAAAACATGTCACCACTGCGGCAACCCTCTGAAACCCACATAGTGCGGCGCGCGCCAACGGGTAGTGGACTACTTGTGAACCTGTTTTTTTCCAGAACCATCTACTAGGTAATAACCCTTGCATGCCTGCTAGAAAGAGCAGCTAGGTACACACGATTATTTCTTGTTCTTCCGATACCGTTTCGGGAGTTTGACTTTGGATTTTCGATTGTACTTTCGCTTGTTCTTCATTTCGCCACGTTCCAACGTTCTTCACACCCTCTCCCCAAACCATTGTATAAACATTGTGCTTTTGACCCGCACCTTTTTGCCACCAAGCGCACGGAGCATGCATGCATCAGGTTTGGGCCAAAGCCTTAAGTTTGGAAGTACAATAGTCCAAGATCAAACGGAGGAGCAAGCACATTGAGCAAAGCGAAGAAAATAGCAATCATCGGCGCAGGCAAGATGGGAGAAGCGATAGTCGCAGGTCTACTCAAATCAGGCGTATATGAACCAAAAGACATTCAAGCGGCCGAAGTCAATGAAAGCCGCCGCGAATACATCACCCAGACCTACCAAGTCAAATGCATTGACGACGTCAAGAAAGTCGCCGCATTCGGCAACATCATAATCATCGCGGTAAAGCCGGCGGTAGTCGAAAAAGTCCTCGCCCAAGTCGGTCCAGCCGCGAAGTCTGAAAAAATCTTCGTGTCCATCGCCGCCGGGGTAACCCTGGAGTTCCTCAGACAGCACCTGCCAAGAAAAGCCCCAGTTATAAGAGTCATGCCGAACATCGCCGTCGGCGTGAGAGAAGGCATGATCACCGTATGCCCGTCTGAAAACACCAGTAAAGAAGAACTGAACACGGTCACCGAAGTCCTCGGTCTCCTAGGAAAGGTCATGCGACTGGAGGAGAAACACCTGAACCTGGCCACAGGCTTGGTGGGCAGCGGTCCCGCCTACATCTATCTCATCATCGATGCGCTCGCTGATGCGGGGGTGAGACTCGGTCTACCGAAAGACATTTCCACCGTGTTGGCCGCGCAGATGACATTAGGCGCTGCCAAGATGGTTGTGGAGACAGGAGAACACCCTATTAAGCTCAAAGACATGGTCGCCACTCCCGCTGGCACCACTGTCGAAGGCCTCTTGGAGCTAGAACAGGGCCGGGTAAGGGCTGTCATCATTTCAGCGGTCACTAAGGCGGCAGAAAGAGCGAGAGGGTTGCAGCCAGCTCAGAAATAAGCGATGTCGCTTTGGTGTCGCATGCCAGGAATTTAACCGTACCCTAGGACGAGGCACGGGCAGATCGCTGCAGGAGTATGCCTAGCACTACGAGGAGCAGCCCAATTACTGTTGAAACTAAGATTCTTTCTCCGACTGTCTGATGAATGATGATCAGCGACAAGAATGGAACGACGTAGAGAAAATGACTCACCTGTGCCGTTGTCGGCGACAAGCTCAATGCTCTTAGCCAGAGCAGGAAGGTGAGTCCCATTTCAAACAGCCCGACATACGCCGCCGCCAACAACCCGTTGATGTCATGGACGATTGGCGTCGAGAAGAACATCAGGGAAATCCATATGTAAACGAACCCAAATGCGAAATTCAAGCAGAGTCGGGCAACGTCGTCCCGCTTGTCTTTGAGATGATAGATCCAAAAGAGAGCCCAAATCACGGCGCTGCTCAACGCCAACAGAATGCCAGTATGACTAGTGAAACGAAGACGGAGAATGTCGCCTTCAGTTGACGTAATGAGGACCCCGCTGAAACTGAGGACAATGGCGAAGACGCTCTTGATGCCAATATGCTGCTTCAGGATCGGGATCGATAAGAGGGCGATCATGATAGGCCAGGTGTAGTTCAACGTCTGCGCTTCTTGAGCCGGAAGCAACGAGTACGCTTGAAACAACACCACATAGTAAAGAAATGGATTCAAGAATCCAAGCACCATGGAACGCAAATAATCGCCTCTGGAATACGTCTTGAGCACGCCCAGTTTGCCTTGGACTAGCAGCACAGCGAAAAAGAAGGCCGTCGAAACCGCCGACGCGTAAAACCCTAGTTGAAGAGAATCCAAAAACCGCAACGCGATCTTGAACGCAGAGGCCACGGTTGCCCAGAGGAGAACAGCCGCAGCCGCATAGACATACCCGTGATCGCACATTCTCATGAAGAACGTGGTACGCTCCCAGAACATATCAACCTATGCATCTTCCACGGCACGTCAAAAAAGCTTTTAACACCGGATATGACGTATGTTGTCATCTCAGTTTCGACAGGTGATCTCAATGGTGATTGCCAAGTTTGACTATGATCTGAAGCCAATTGATAGAGGATACAATAATCGGACGCTCTACATCGATCTCACGAAGAAACGGATAGTGAGCAAACCTGTAACCAAAGAAATGAAAGACATATTCGTCGGCGGCCGCGGGTTCGATCTCTGGCTCCTATGGAACGCGCTCCCAAAAGACCGCGTCATCAAATGGGACGATCCCGAGAACGAAATTTGCATCGCATGTGGCGTCATGGGGGGGATTCCCGTTTACCCTGGAAGCGGAAAGAGCATCGTCGTGACGATCTCTCCCCTAACCGAGTCAGTCATGGACTCCAACGTTGGCGGCTACTTCGGCCCCTACCTGAAATTTTCCGGATGGGATGCAATGGAGATCCAAGGAAAAGCCACGTCCGACGTCATCATTTTCATCGATGGAGACAAAGGACACGTACTCGTTGACGACGCTAGAGGGTTACCCTCAGATTCCTATCGCCTGGGCGAAGTCCTGACCGAGAAGTACGGTGGCAACAACAAGAAGAGCATTTCAATCGTCTCGTCGGGACCAGGAGCAGAGCACACAAGGTTCGGATGCTTGAATTTCTCCTGGTACGATCTGCGCCGTGGAACGGTACGGTTTAAACAGGCGGGAAGAGGCGGAACAGGTACAGTCTTTCGTGACAAAAGGATACGGGCGATCGTGGTCAAGTATTCAGGGTCGATTAGCCCCGAGATTAATCACCCTGCAGATTTGAACCTCGTCAAGGAAGCCGGACGCGAATTCAGCAAAGAAATCGTCACCCTAGACCCCAAACAAAACGAAATGGCGGTCATCGGATCATCGTATCTAGTCTCCATTATGAACAAGTTTGACCTGCTTCCGGTGAACAACTTCCGATTCGGCAGCCATCCTGAAGGGGAGCAACTCAGCGGTGGAGAAGTCTACCGGAAGAAATTCGATCCAGGCTACGATGGCTGCGAGATCGGATGTGCCATGGCCTGCAGCCACGGCGTCAAGGACTCCCACATCAAAACCGGTCCCTACAAAGGTCAGAAGGTGTGGGTAGACGGTCCAGAATACGAAACCATCGCTGGTCTCGGAAGCAATTGCGGCATCTTTGATCCCGACTTTGTGATTGAAGCCAACTTCTACTGTGACACTTACGGCCTAGACACGATTTCTGTCGGCACCGCGATAGCGTTTGCAATGGAGTGTTATGAAATGGGGGTGATTGACAAGAAGAACACGGGAGGTCTCGACCTTACGTTCGGGAATAAGGAAGCCGCCCTGACGATCATTCATCAGATGGCGAAGGGCGACGGATTCGGCCTCGTTGTCGGCCAGGGAATTCGCAACATGAAAAAGCTCTTTGCGGAAGAGTATGATGCGGACCCAAGACTGCTGCAAGACATAGGAATGGAAGCGAAAGGCCTAGAGTATTCCGAGTACGTCACCAAAGAATCCCTGGCACAACAAGGGGGTTACGGGCTGGCCCTGAAAGGCCCGCAACACGATGAAGCGTGGCTGATATTCTTGGACATGGTACACAACCTGATGCCGACCTTTGAGCAGAAAGCAGACGCCCTGCACTGGTTCCCGATGTTTCGCACCTGGTTTGGTCTAGTTGGCCTGTGCAAGCTCCCGTGGAACGACGTCACGCCCCCAGGAAACGAGAAGACACCTGACCCGGCCAAATTCATCTCCCACGTGGAGAACTACGCCAAATGCTTTTCGGGAATAACAGGTCGAAAGACTACCCCAGATGATCTTATTCTCGTGAGCGAGAAAGTCTACAATTTCCAACGCATCTTCAACTTGCGAATGGGATTTGGCACCAGAGAACATGACGACGTCCCCTACCGGTCTGTAGGACCCGTGACCACGGAAGAGTATGAAAGCCGAGCAGAACGATATGACAAAGAACTGAGGGAGAAGTTAGGCTACGACCCAAAGGGCAAGACGACAGCGGAGAAGATGGCAGTTCTCAGGAAGCATCGTGAATCGGAGTATGAAAAACTCAAGGATGCCGTGTACGAACGAAGAGGGTGGACCCCCAACGGGGTTCCTACGTTGCAAAAAGTGAAAGAACTCGGAATAGACTTTCCCCACGTCGTCGATCTATTGACGCAGGCCTCCACGGCAAGAAAAACGTGAGGCGCCTTTTCGATACAACTTCTTCTGGTTGCTTCTGCCTTCCTTTCAAATGCTAGTCAGAGCTGGCGTTCTTCTGGGTGCGAACCAGTCCAACGCGCACTGTGGCGTCATCGATTTTGTGCTCGGTCACATGCGACTCTGCAGGAGGTGCAGCGTTGCGGATGGAGGTTGCCAAGGTCTCGGTGGCTATGTAGTCCTCATGAGTGGTGAAGACGTCGGTGACTTCTGGCCCTGCTTCGTAGTAGATTTTAATTTCGTCAGCTATGTTGAAGTCCGCGTCCTTGCGTTGGTTCTGTACGCGCCGCACGATGTCCCGGGCTATGCCTTCCCTTTTCAGGTCTGCTGTGACCATCGTGTTCACTCCCACGAAGACCCCGGACTCTTCGGCCAACGCGTAGCCTTCCTTGGGTTTCAGGTGGATTTCAAGCTCCTCAGGCAGCAACGTGATTGTTTCATCGCCCAGTGGTACCTCGACGCTCGAGCCTTTCCGTAGCTTTTGGAGGAGAAGCTCAGTATTCACCAAGGCGACAGCCTCACGCAAGTCAGAGAAGCGTCTGCCGTACTTTTTTCCCAGAAGATCTGCCCGGAGCATTATCTCGTGATCTACCAACTCGTCCTCCTGCGAGGTCAAGACTAGATCTTTGAGATTAAGCTCGTCTTTGATCAGGTCTGTAAACTTTTGGAGCCGCTCGAGCAAGGGCCTCTCGGCCACGACCCTTGCTTCTTGGAGGGGCTGTCTCAGCTTTATTCCCGCCTTGTTGCGGGCTGAACGGCCTAAGCCACAGATCTGGATGATTAGATCCATATCGGTCATGAGTTCGGTGTCTATCAAGGAAGTGTCTGCCGATGGCCAGTCATTATGATGCACGCTCTCTGGAGCATTTGGGTTCATTGTCCGCACGAGGTTTTGGTAGAGTTCTTCCGCAAGGAGCGGAAGGAACGGTGCAAGGAGTTCAACGAAAGTTGTCAGACAGGTGTAGAGGGTCGTGTAGGCCGCCCGTTTGTCTACGTCGGCTTCACTCTTCCAAAACCTTCGCCTCGAACGACGGACGAACCATCGGGAGAGCTCGTCCACAAACTGTTCTAGGCGTACGCTTGCGTCGTATACGTCATATTTCTCCATGCAATTGGTGACGTCTTGGACGAGAGTTTGAAGTTTTGAGAGGATCCAGCGATCCAAGAGGGAGTACTGGACGGTGACCTTGCTGGGGGTCCACTCGTCGATATTCGCGTAGGTCACAAAGAAGCTGTAGACATTCCACAACGGGATCAGAAACTGTCGTTTGACCAGCTCCGCCTGTCCATAGCCAAAGAGCATGTTGCTCTCAGGGCGGCTTGTCGAGTACATCCACCTCATGACATCTGCCCCAATCGTCTCAGCGGCCTCGTCTAACCAGATCACGTTGCCCGAGGATTTGTGCATCTCTGCGCCTCCTTCATCCAGCACAAGCCCGTGCCCAAAGCAGGTACGGAACGGGGGCTGACGCTCCAGAATCGTACTCATGGCAAGCATCGAATAGAACCAGTTCCGAAACTGGCCTGGCAATGATTCGCAGACCAGATCTGCGGGAAACCACTTCGCCCAATGTTCTTTGTTGTGCAGATAGCCAAGCGTCGAGTAGGAGACGATACCAGCGTCTAGCCAAGGGTTCCCCACGTCTGAAATCCGGGAGATAACAGTGTCGCATTTGGGACATTTGATTTTGACTGCGTCTATCCAAGGTCTATGTGGTGTGTGTCCCTCAAACTCCTTCCATCCTTCGACGGCGCGCAACTTCAATTCTTCCTTGCTGCCGATGACTTCAAAGGTTCCACACTTGTCACACTCCCAGATTGGCAGCGCTAGGCCCCAATATCTCTTCTTCGAGATCATCCAATCGTCCATGTTCCGCAGCCAGTCTAGCTCTTGCTGGAGACCATACTCGGGAATCCAGTGAACCTGGCTTGCCACATCCATGATCTGATAGCGCAAGTTGTTCTGTTTTTCCTCATCAGACAACTGCTCAACCGGCGTTTCAAACTTCGCCCCCATCGATATGAACCATTCATCGACCAAGCGAAACACCAACTCGCTATCACAACGCCAACATATTGGATAGCGGTGGGTGTAGTCCTCAACTTTGAAGAGAAGCTTTTTCTCTTCCAGATTCTTGAGGATCGGTTCAGCCGTGTCATAAACATGTAAACCTGTCAGCCAGTCAAAGCCTTCGACAAAGACGCCGTACTCGTTCAGAGGGGCCACAGCTGGAAGATCGTGCTCCTTGCCGAGCTCTAGGTCTTCCTTGCCACAACCAGGAGCAATGTGCACGATGCCTGTGCCCTCCTCCTCGCTAACCTCTTTCCAGAGGACAACTCGATGGGCTTCCACTGCACCTAGGGTCTTTTCAGCGGGAAGCTCATCAAAGGGACCCTCGTAGGTCCAGCCGAGCATGTCAGTGCCGGCTAGTTCTTTGACTACCTCGTATTCCTCTCTTGCGAAAACGCGGTTGAGAGCGGCTGTCGCGAGATACAAGGTTTCATCCTTACATCGGACCTTGACATAAGAGAGATCAGGGTGAACAGCAACGGCAACATTTGAGGAGAGGGTCCATGGAGTTGTCGTCCAGACCAGAAGCGCCTCTTTCTCTCGTCCCCGAAGAGGGAACTTGAGGGTTAGCCCTATGTGGGTGATTTCTCTGTATCCTTCAGTGACTATCTCGTGTTGGGACAGGGCGGTGGAGCAACGGGGACACCACGGCATCACGTCTCTACCCTTGTAGATCCATCCGTGTTCGTGGCACTTTTGGAGTACAACCCATATTGTGTAATTGTTCTCGTCAGAGAAGGTGAAGTATGAACCGCCCAGTTGAGGCGTGCCCAGCCTGCTGATCATTCGTTCCACAGTATCGCTCACCGGCCCCTTCGGTCCTTGAAAGGTTACGGCTTCCCTTGGGTTCGTCTCAAGACGATCTGCTAGGCGCCTCAGGAACTGGGGATCGTCCCAATCCATCCAGCACCCAAGGCGAATAGACTGCTCGACCTGCAACGCGGCGTAACGCAGAGCCCGCTGTTTGCACTTCTTGACGAACTTCGCAATGCCATATGCTTCAATGTCGCGCTTGGATTTGAAGCCAAGCTCCCGCTCCACTTCAACCTCGATCCAGAGTCCTTGGCAGTCGAAGCCGTTTTGGTATCGGAGGTCCAAGCCTTTCATGGCGTGGTAACGCTGGAACTGATCCTTGTACGTGCGTCCCCAAGCATGATGCACTCCCATAGGGTTGTTGGCAGTGATCGGTCCGTCCATGAAGGACCAATGAGGTTTGCCGGTGTTCAGGGTCACCCGCTTTTCGAATGCCTTGATGTTCTTCCAGAATCTTAGGATTCGTTTCTCCAGTTTTGGGAAGTCTACTGTGGATTCTACTTCTTTGAACATCTTGTCTCCCCTTGTGATCTGCATCTGGTTTTTGGGCTTGGAGAAATAATGCGTTTCTTTCCGGGCTTGGAGAGGCGATGGTCAAACGTCAGTCGACGGCTAGAATATGCGTTGAATTTGGCGGCCACCTCTCATCTCAACACCCGCCTACACCGACATGCCGGTAGTTAAATATAACTTTTTTGAATGGCAGGTAAGGAACGACTCTTCTGCTTCAAATCATCAAAAACCAAGAAACCACGGCACCTACGAAGAGGGAGCTCCGTCCTATGGGATTTTACAGTAGAACTAGCGGGTCTCCTTCTACTGGCCTATTCTTTTGCCAGCAATATTAGGCCGTGGAAAATGTTCACTGCACCGAGAAAGCCCAGAAAGCCCATGAATAAAGGATTGGAGAATGAGAACTGCACCGAAGCCAGAAGGGCATATACGCAAAAGAGACTGAGCAAGCCGCCGACCACTACCATGAACCAAGAAAAACCCCTACCAACCTTGGCTAACGCCTTAAGCAAATCCACAGCCTCGGCTCCAGTGGTATCTCGCAACAGAGTCGATTCCCGACGTTTCCGCGAGGGTGCGTCGACCACAATCTCTTTCCTTCTCTTCTTCTCCGACATTGGTCCTACACCACTTCATCAAATGCAATGCCTAAAATATCTTGCCTGAGTGGGCGGTAGCGTTTAGAAGACCGGCCGCAATGAAGACGATGCTGACGAGAACAAGAGCGAATTGAGAGAAGGGGGACAAAGCAAGTGGCACAAGACCAGCTTTGATTAGACCGACCAACAATGCACAGAAAAGACCTATGCCCAAACTGGTTCCTCCCACAGCAACCCGAACACGATAGCGTCCTAGCATCCTAAGGTAATACACGAACAGCACCAATACGGTCAAACCCAAGCCGGATAAGAGCGCGCTTATCGCATTGACATCCTCCAAGAACATCGGGGCCACAAGCAACCCCAGCGATACGACGAGCCCGGCGATGGGAGTGATCGGATACAAGGGGGCCTTGAAGGGTCTCTTTAGAAGGGGCGCCTTTCTCCTAAGCGCGATGAGAGAGAGGTTCACCAGTGCAAAAACCAGAAGCGACGCGAAGCTCGCCGCGTACCCGAGGAACTCCACCGCGCCAATAGCGCCGAACAACACCACAAAAAGCGAACTCACAGCAACCGCTACATGACGCGTTCCAAAACGCCTATGGACGTCCCCCAGAAACTTAGGTAAGTATCCATCGCGACTCATGCCGCCAAGAAGACTTGATTGAACCATCATTGCTGTAGCTATAGAGGATACACTCGCAACCATGCCTGCGATCGCAAACAGAAGGCTTCCGAGTCCACCCATGATTTCTTTAGCCGCAATGTTCAGAAAGGATTCGTCGTAGCTTCCTAACGGGACAAACCCAACAGCAACATAAGCAACGCCACAATAGACCACGATCAGCAAAACCGTCGACAACAGTAGAGCCCTAGGAACATTCTTCTCCGGCTCCCTAATTCGAGGCGCTCCAGCAACCACTGCGCGCATCCCCACAAACATCGTAAAGGTGTAAGCCGTCGCTGCAAAAAATCCGGACAACGCGCCAAGCGATGGCGGAGGCAGCACTTCGGGAGGTGCTAGACCTCCCCACAATCCGATGGCCAGAAAGAAGATGAAAATGGCCAAGAACGCGACCACTATGAAAGTCGTAGTCCCTTTTACCCCCCTAACATCAAGGATAGAGAGAATTACAACCAAAATCGCGACGATCAAAGGCGTGATGATCGATATAGCACCTCGAGCTGCGGGAAGAAATATTGAGAAGAAATATCCGAGTTGCTGAGTGAAGACTATGGCTGCCAGCGCTGCCCCGAAGACGCTGGCGAACCATCTGAGACAGCCACCTGTGAATCCTGTAAGGCCGCCGAAGGCAACCTTGGTGTACGTGTATTCGCCCCCTACTTTGGGTATGGCTGCGCTGAGTTCACAGTAACTGAACATGGTCAGTAGGTTAATAAGCCCGCACAAAAGTAGCGCCGAGACCAAACTCGGGCCGGTCAAACGGAAATAGGCGTAGTCCAACAAGACGAAAATCTCGAAGCCTATGGCAGCCCCCAACCCCATCATTACTGCACTGAAAAGCCCAAGTTTTTTCTCCGCTGTCAACTAAACCCGTCCTTCCATGAACTACCTAAGTCCCTCGTGAATGAGATAGAAACTGCTGACAGCCGAAAAAAAGCTGAAAACGATAAGAACCAACGTTTCTAGAGGCAGCAACGCTTCAGGAACATTCAACATGATTTGGACAAATGGAAAATCAAGATAGAGGGCTCCTACAAGCACTATTGCCAATATGCCAATGGCACCCTGCACCGCCCCTACGATCAACGCGAGGACTCTTCTCACACCCATCACAAATCACTCACGTCTTAGCATAACCCCGGAAACAAGGTCAAGCACACCGACGATTAATAGTGCCCATAGAGCCAGCGTGCGGTATCCAGCGCTCTCCAATGCGTCGATGACACCGAGAAGGCCCAAGGCGAATATACCGATCATTATGACGCCCACGAAAATCAGAAACCCGCCTATAGCGACGGCCATTCTCCCAAGCCGATTTGAGCTCATCATCAACGCCCCAACTAGTGCCTTAAGTGAATCAATCTGAATTCATTTAAGTATTCGCTTGCCCTGCTAAACGGGAGTTTCTCTGCCAGAGAAGTCACGCTTGAGTTTCCCGAATTCATCTCCGATCTTCAGTAATTCGTCATAACTCAGTACCGGTCCATCTTTGCATATCATGAACTCGCCTACTACACAACTGCCACACAGACCAAGGCCACAACGCATAATCCGCTCCAAGCTTGCCTGTAACGGCGTATTGTAGCGTCCTGCGAGGAGGAAAACCTTGTACATCATCTGCTCTTTGCCACACGTATATATCACATCGAATCGCCCCTTCGCCAACATCTTTTCAGCGGGCTCAGTCACCACACCCGCCAAGCCGTAGCTTCCGTCCTCAGTTGTAGTCACGATCTCGCCGCCAACCTTTGAGACTAGCTGTTCTATTCGATCCAGGAAGAGTAGTTCGTCTTTCGTCTTGGCTCCAAGCAAGCAGGTGATCCTAGCGTCAAGAGCTGCGAGTGCCTCGACTAGAGGCACAAGAGGCGCTAGCCCGGTTCCGCCCCCAACAATCATTGTCTTTCCCTTCACTGGTGAAAAGCCGTTGCCGAAAGGTCCCCGTATGCCAAGGAGGTCGCCAGAGGTCCTTTGATGCAAAGCCTGTGTCGCGTCCCCGACTTCGGCCACGGTTACTGCAGACAGTCCGTGTCGACCTATGGTTGATAGGCTCATGGGAACCTCGTCAACGCCAGGAATCCATATCATGATGAACTGTCCTGGCTCTGCCGTTGAGCAACATTCATCTTTGAAAGCGAAAGTCTTGACCGAAGGGCTCTCCCTTATTATCTCTTCGATCTTGACAATTCTCAGGCGATTAATCTCTGTGAGACAATCCGACAATCTCTCTCGCACTGCTCAACCCCCGCGCTTCAAGATATCTGCCAAGTCCTTTCGTGATTGACTCAAAAACTTCTAATCCTTGGAAAGCAACTGCCGTGCCTATTTGGACAGCTGACGCTCCAGCTAACATGAATTCTACAGCGTCCCGCCAAGTTGCGACCCCGCCACAACCGATAACGGGAACGTCAACTTCCCGAGAAATCTCATAGACACATCGCACCGCAATCGGCTTCACAGCAGGCCCGGACAACCCGCCGATTCTGTTCGATAGCACGGGTTGGGCGGTCTCGACGTTAATCGTCATCGCTCTAACCGTATTGATCGCTGTGATGCCATCTGCCCCTGCTTCGGTGGCTGCCTTGGCTATCTCAGCCACGTCGGCAATGTTAGGAGTCACCTTCACGAAGACAGGTATTTTAACCCGAGGCTTCACTTCGTTCACTATTTCAGCAACTAGTTGGGGGGACTGTCCAATCTCGGTGCCCGTTCGCTCCACATGTGGACAAGAGAGATTCAGCTCCACTGCATCAGCTCCAGCCTGAGCTGCTTTCTCAGCTACGTCAGCATAGTCCCCGGACGAGAAACCATAAACGCTGACCACAATTGGGACGGCGACATCTTCCATTCTGTCTAGCTCTCCGCTGAAATAGTTGATTCCCGGATTTGCTAGACCAATGGCGTTGAGCACTCCCCCGTCAACTTGAGTCACCGTGGGGTTAGGATATCCCTCCCGGGGTTCCAGTCCAATCGATTTTGTGACTACCGCACCTGCTCCAGCCTCAGCGACCCTCTTCAGAAACGCCCCGGATATCCCCAGAATTCCAGCTGCAAGCATGGTAGGATTCACCAGTTTCAACCCAGCGACATCGATGGCAAGCAGACTGGTCATTGAAAACGTCCTCTTTGGAGTAAAGGTTATTCAATGGGCAAGATAAAGGTTAGGAGAGAAGCGGAGAAGGGTCGATGATGGAGCACAAAGATATGAAAGCAACGATCATAGTGTGCACCATGGGCGTGTTCGGCTTCGGAAAAGCCAGTGAACTCGTCGACAAGGTCTTCTTTCCCCGAAAGGCACGGGAAACAGCGCAGAAATTGGGGAAAATCGAAGCTGGCGAGGTAACCGAAGAAATCATTACTCTGGTCAAAAAGCTTCGAAAAGAGGGGTATACGGCCTTTGTCTTTGAAAACCCTGGACTGGCGCGCACGGCGAACGCCGAATTTGGAATTCACACAGACGTGGAGAGCCCTTCAGAAGCCGGCGAGCTACTGCGTGCAAACCTTGAAGAGATTGGCGTGAAGTCGGGCTTCGCAAAGCAGGCAGACGCGATTCGCGAATGGACCCACAACGTATCCATGGAATTGACCAGAACCAAAGTCAGAAAGGCCGCTGAGAAACGTGATATGCTAATCATCCAAGCCATACAGACGATTGACGACCTGGACAAGACCCTGAACCTCTTCATGAACAGAATCCGGGAATGGTACGGTCTTCATTTTCCGGAACTAGACAGGCTCATAGACAAACATGAAACCTACAGCCGACTCGTCCTAGACCTTGGAAGACGCGACCGCTTCACGGCGGAAAACCTAGAAGAAGAAGGCTTACCCAAAGCGAAAACGAAGAGAATTGCCAAAGCCACAAGAGTCTCCATGGGCGCCAACATAGATGACACAGATCTAGAGCAAATACAATCAATGTGCAAGAACACGCTGGAGCTGTACGGTTTACGAAACTCGCTTGAGACCTATGTAGACCTAGTAACGAACGACGTTGCCCCTAATATCCGTGCCTTGGCTGGCCCGCTCTTAGGAGCACGTCTGATAGCCCTCGCGGGAGGTCTGAGAAATCTGGCCAAGATGCCCGCGAGCACGGTTCAGGTGTTAGGCGCAGAGAAGGCCTTGTTTCGAGCGCTCAAGACCGGGGCACGTCCTCCAAAGCATGGCATACTCTTTCAGCATACCCTTGTCCACGAAGCGAAACGTTGGCAACGAGGGAAAGTAGCTCGAGCACTGGCGGGAAAGCTGGCAATAGCCGCCCGAACAGATGCTTACAGCGGGAAAAGTCTAGGCGAGGATCTGAAGGCTGACCTCGACAGAAGAATCGAGGAGATTCATGAAAAATACGGCGAGCCTCCAGTCCGAAAAAGACCCAGCAGAAAGTCACGTAGGAGAACCAATCGTGGCCGCAAGAGTTGAGCCACACGCGAGGTTTCCCCAGATCTATTGGATCATTTCAGAGGACAAATCCAAAAAGCTAGCCACCAGAAACCTTGTTCCCCAAAAGCACGTATATGGTGAGCGACTGATTAGGCACAAAGGAGACGAGTATCGGGTCTGGGATCCTTTCAGAAGCAAACTCGCCGCCGCCATCCTGAAAGGCTGCGAAACAGTGCCGATACAAGCAGGTCACAGAGTTTTGTATTTGGGTGCCGCTTCCGGAACCACCGCGAGTCACATCTCCGATATTGTCGGGGAAGACGGCCACGTGTATTGCGTGGAATTCGCATCCAGAGCCATACGAGAACTCGTCAACAACGTTTGCCGGTTTCGTCATAACATGTCGCCAATACTAGCAGACGCAAGATTCCCGGAACGATATTCAACACTTCTCGAGAAGGTTGATAGCATCTACTGCGACATCGCACAACCAGAGCAAGCCAAGGTCTTGGCGGACAACGCTGACCAGTTTCTCAAAACTAACGGCTGGATCATGCTGGCAATCAAGGCGCAAAGCATCGATGTTACAGAAGAACCCTCGAAAATCTACAAGCGAGAGGTAGACATCCTGAAAGATCGGTTGTTTCAGATTGTTGAAGTCGTGCACTTGGAACCCTACGACAAGGCGCACGCGATGGCTGTGGCCCGAGACTTAGGCACAGAATAGCTTGCGCTATACTCTTCTAACATGGCTTCTCTTTGTGAAATGTCCGCCAAGCTAAGTTTATATGACAGCCGCCGAATGGTTTCACTGCTGAGGGAAGATGATGAAGCGAGGGGAAATGCTGGACGCCACCGAGTCTATTTTGACGAGAGCTGGTCTAGCAATTTCTGAGCGATGTATCGCACGGGCGAGTTGTTTCGATTTCGTGGCACGAAGGAAGGCCCAACTTGTCTTTCTCAAAACATACGGCAACATTGGCAACGTTACTCCACGAGACGCTTCGGAGCTTCTCTCGATTTCGAGATACTTCTCAGGCATACCCTTGTTTGTCGGTGATCAAAGCCGTCGCAAGCCATTGGAGCACGATACTGTTTATACTCGATACGACATCCACGCGATGACTCCCAAAACACTGGAAGACATCTTAATTCGTGGGACTTATCCCCTCATCGAAGCCGGTCCTGGTGGCTATTACGTGAGACTCGACGGAGACACGATCAGGAAAAAGCGGCAAGAATTGGGGCTTTCTGTTGGCGATTTAGCAGAGATGATGGGTATCTCCCGAAGGACCCTTTACGGCTACGAAAGAGGCATGGCGAAAGCGTCGGTTTCTGCTGCTTACAAGCTTGAGTGGGCTCTTGGAGTGGCAGTTGTTCAGGCCATTGACATCTTCGAGTCTCGTCCAAAATCGAAGGGTTTCTTTGCCACCGCCAAATGCATGATCATTAAGCATTTACTTCTGCAGAGTATTCTAAGAAAACTGAGCGAAATAGACTTCCACGTGGCGCATACGAAGAGGGCCCCTTTTGACTTCATGGCGCAATGTCCTAAAGGAAAACTGAACCTACTCGGAGGAATATCACGAAAGAAAGAATGCAACATTGATCGACGAACAGAAGAAATCATAAGCGTCAGCAAAGTGGTGAATGCGCAACCCGTCTTTGTAACTGATGGTGAAGAAACTCCCAATAGTAGCATTCCCTCAATTTGCCAAGAGGATTTCGCGAAGATCAAGTGCCGTGAAGATCTAATCGCGCAGCTCTAGCCCAGCTTTGTCTGTGACACCTGCTGTTTCATCCGTTTCGCGGTCTTCCAAGAGCTACGCACAAAGTCGGGGTAGTTACCGAGTCGACCGACTAGCTCTTCTAGGAACGCAAGTGTTCTCGAGTCCGTTGGATAGCCGCATCCGAAGTCTCCAAAGGTTTCTTTCAGTTTCAAGATCGAGTTGTCGCGTTCCACCTTGGCGATGATGGAGGCTGCAGAGACTACGGGATACTTCATGTCGGCTTTGTGTTCTGATACTATCTTGATGTTGAAGTTCAAATTCTCCGTTATGTGTAATCCAAACCTGTCGGCTACGACATCTGATGCGTCAACATACGCTATTTCAGGCTTCAGAACCGCTATTACTTTGGCCATGGTCTGAGCTTCCAGCCGATTGAGCTTGTGAAGCTTTCTCCCAGTTCTGACAGCTATGTCAATCTCGGGTGGAGACAGTTTCGCGACATGATACTTGAGTACAAGATTTTTGATTTCTTTGGCAAGTTGGTCCCGTCTATTTGGAGAGAGCTGTTTGGAGTCTTTGACGCCCAATTCGGTAAGCCGCGGTATATCATTTTCTTTGATCAGAACTCCAGCGATGACAAGTGGTCCGATTACCGACCCGCGCCCTGCATCGTCGATCCCGGCTACAAGCATTTCGCAATCCTTCTCCAGTTCTCATGTAGACGCTCCGTTGTGGTAGCTACTGGATCGTGTTTAACTACTTGTCAGGCAGGAAATCACTTTCTCTGCAACAGTTTTGTGGAGTTTCGCTCGGTTCTCGTGCGTGACTTCTAGGATTTCGGAATCATCTCTAGCTCTGACAAGGTTGATAATTTGATCGCTTAATCCATAATGGATAGTTCCCAGCAACGGTTTTCTGCTCTCCACTGCAGCCAGTACTGCCTCTCTGAACGTTTGTGAAGAGAGCTCCATTGGTCCGATTTCATCAACGGCAATTACATCGTCACTTTCCATAGCACTGCGAATGGATGCGGCGCCGATTGCATTGAGATCCCTTAGGTTGACACGGTACTTGCTGACCCTAGGACCCGTAGGCTGACTCACGTGGGCTAGCCACCCGCGCTGTCCGGTGCAGACATCGAGGATCTCGAAGCCTACACGGAGGCCGCCTTCACGGACTTCCCGGCTGATCATCCCTCCGATTCTGTAGTCCTTGCTTTTCAGCTCGTCTACGGTTCTAAGCAAAACACTGGTCTTGCCGATGCCTGGTTTTCCAGTGACGAATATGAGGCGCTTCAAGCTGGTCATAGAGATCCTCCTTTGGAAGCATCTGAACAAGATATTAGCAAGTTTGTAGTTGATAAAGCTTCGAGGAGGCTTCATTGAGTTTCAATTTTCCGACCGAAATAGTAGGAGAGGGAAAGGTCAAGCTTGTGGTACCGAGGCTTGAGGCTTTCGTGGAAGAGGTCGGGGAGTACGCTCCTTCAAAGGCGCCCGTCTTCTATAATCCCGTTATGGAGTTCAGCCGAGATGTAGCGGTTCTCGCGTTGCAGACCTACCAAAGAGAGTTAGGCAGAGGGATCTCGATCTGTGAACCTTTGACGGGGTGTGGCATTCGAGGAATCCGACTGGCGGAGGAAGTTGATGGTGTTCGAAAGGGCGTTCTTGGCGATATAAGCGCGGAGGCAGTCCATCTTGCCGAGTTCAATGTTGAAAGAAACAAACTAGCTGAGGTTGTGTCGGTTGTACAGGAAGATGCGAATCTTCTATTAAGCCGCCACGCGGCACCTCGGAAACGCTTCGACTACGTGGACATCGATCCTTTTGGACCACCTGTACCATATCTTGACGCTGCGGTCAGGGCTTTGCGTGACGGTGGCTTGCTCGCCATGACCGCTACAGATATGGCCCCGTTATGCGGAGTGCACCCAAAAGCGTGCATTCGAAAGTATGGCGGAAAACCCCTGCGAACCGAATATTGCCATGAGCTTGCTGTCCGCCTCCTCATAGGTTGCCTAGTGATGATGGCGGCAAAGCATGCGATAGGAGTTGAAGTCGTATTCAGTCATAGCACAGATCACTACATCAGAGTCTACGCCCGCGTTCACCACGGGGCTAGAAAGGCCGACAAGAGCGTCCAAATGATGGGACACATTCTTCATTGTTTCAAGTGTTTGCATAGAGAAGCGAGTGAAGGCATGTTTCATCCTCTTCGACGAGAGTGCGCGGAGTGCGATTCCAAATTGGCGGTAGCGGGACCCTTATTTCTTGGTTCGATTTTCGACGAAGATTTTTGTGCGTCCATGAAAGACAAACTTGTCAGGAAAGAGAAGAAAAAGAAGAAGATAGTCAGACTGCTCTCTCTTGTCATGAAGGAAATTGGGGCGCCTCTTTCATACTACGTGGTTGACAAAATCTGCGACAAGATGAACTCGCCAATACCACCTCTGGCCGAAGTAATTGATGGACTCAAAGCCGCTGGCTTTCAGGTGTCACCAACCCATTTTAGCAGTAAGGGAATTAGAACGGATGCCCCCATTTCTGAGATTGATGCCCACATTCGCCGGTTGGTGCAGAAGCGGTGATGGGGCTACTTCCGCTTGCGGAAGAATAGGCGATCATCCTTCTCGCAGACGTATTCGAAGCCGACCGCAAGCAGCTTCTCGACTTCCTCGGGCGTTTCAGCCACCTTCACGGTGAACTCTTGGCTGAGTTCGCCGTAGATGGCCTTCTC
>CAYFZQ010000033.1:0-17748 GCA_964347825.1 uncultured Candidatus Bathyarchaeia archaeon
GCCGCCGGGATTCGGACCCGGGTTATCGGCTCGGGAAGCCGAAGTCCTAACCAGAGTGTCCAACTAGGCAGTGTCTTGCGCTAGTCTCTAGACTACGGCCGCAACACAACATAGAATGAGTCAAATACTATTTCAAGTTTCCATATGCGGACGAACCACGATCAGCGTATTCACCGAGTCCATTGCATATCTGTGCCCACATCCAGAAGCAAACGTATCGCTAATAAGCCAACACACCCATAACACTTGCCTCAACGTGCGAAAGAAGGAAACATCTAGATGGCAAGACACCCTAAGAAACCCGGCACCAGCTTTTGGCAGGGAAACGAAGCCTGCGCGGAAGGAGCCATAGCAGCCGGATGCCGATTCTTCGCTGGATATCCCATCACTCCTGCAAGTGAGATAGCTGAAGACATGGCTCGGAGGCTCCCGCAAACAGGGGGCATAGCCATCCAGATGGAAGATGAGGTGGCCTCACTCGGCGCAGTCATAGGTGCAAGCTGGACAGGAGCCAAGGCGATGACCGCCACATCAGGACCTGGTTTCAGCCTCATGCAGGAGAACATCGGATACGCCTTCATGACTGAGACGCCTTGCGTTATCGTGGATGTCCAACGAGCGGGTCCAAGCACAGGTCAAGCCACGAAGTGTGGTCAAGGTGATGTCATGCAAGCTCGTTGGGGCACTCATGGGGATTACGCCTCCATTGTCTTGGCGCCCAACTCAGTTCAAGAGATGTTCGACCTAACGATTCGAGCGTTCAATCTGGCTGAAGCATATCGGACTCCTGTCATACTCCTCGCGGATGAAATAGTCGCCCACATGAGAGAGCGAATAACAGTGCCACCACAAGACCAAATCGAGCGTGTTGACCGTAAGAAGCCGAAGGAGAAGGACCAAGCCTTCTTTGGGTCACGGGACGTGCCACCCATGCCTTCAGTAGGTGAAGGATACAATGTTTCGCTAACGGGCTCCACACACGACGAATATGGAATGCGCTTCACAGCGGACCCAATCGTACACCGGAGACTGGTGGAGCGACTCGTTGGGAAGATAGACAAGAACACTGAGAAAATCGCCGAATTCGAGGTCTACAACGTCGATGACTGCGAAATCGGCATTGTCTCCTACGGAAGTACGTCCCGAGCGGTCTATGAAACCGTTGAACTCGCCAAAGAAAGAGGCGTCTCTCTTGGATATATCCGATTGCAGACTCTATGGCCGTTCCCAGCAGCTATTATCCGAACCATGGCTCAGAATGCTAAGATGATAGTTGTGCCCGAGATGAATCTGCGACAAATCTTCTACGAGACAGAAAGAGCCGTCCAAGGCAAGCTCCCCGTCCTCCCCATGAACAAAATTGGAGGCGGCGAGCTGATAAGTCCCGAAGAACTACTTGCCGAAGTGACACGGCTGGTGAAGAACCTTGACTGAAGAGTTTTCAATGCGCCGCTATCTTAGAGATATGCGACTCCCCTTCTGCCCTGGATGCGGAGACGTAACAATAATGAGCACTTTCTTGCGGGCCGTTCATGAACTCGGCCACCAAAACCTCCGCAGATTTGTCTTTTGCAGCGGCATTGGATGTGCGGCGTGGATTCCATCGCCATATTTGATCGCCGATTCCCTGCACGTCACGCATGGTAGAAGCATACCCGTCGCAACCGGAGTGAAGCTTATGCGACCGGACTTGAACGTCGTCGTCTTCGGCGGAGATGGGGACCTAGCAGGAATTGGGGTGAGCCATCTTATCCATGCAGCTAGAAGGAACGTTGACATCTTAGTAGTCATGGTGAACAATATGATCTATGGAATGACTGGAGGTCAGGTGGCTCCGACCACCCCTCTGAAGGTGCCGACCACTACAACGCCTTATGGGAGTCTTGAACGCCCTATTGATGCCACCCGTCTCGTCGTCACGGCGGGAGCGTCCTACGCCGCCCGGTGGACAACCGCGCATCGTGAACAACTGAAGGATGCCATAAAAGACGCCCTTTCAATGAGGGGATTCGCCTTCGTTGAAATCGTGAGCCAATGTCCTACGGCATTCGGGAGAAGAATCGGTCTGAAGACCGCTGCGGACTTGCTAGCGCGGTTTAAGGAAACCTCAATACCCGTTCATCAGGCTCGAGAAATGTCTGAAAGAGACCTCGACGGAAAGATTGTGGTGGGAGAGTTTGCGCACAAGCCCGGTCAAACTCTCTCTGAGGCTGTTCAACAAGTCGTGGAGAGGGCGATGGAGAGTGGCTAGAAGGACTGAAGTTAGAATTAGCGGATTAGGCGGACAAGGCGTCGTTTTGGCAGGCGCCATCCTGGGACGCGCGGTAATCCGCGACGGAAAATACGCGGTTCAAACTCAAAGCTACGGCGCTGAAGCAAGAGGAAGCGCTGCGAAAAGCGAGGTCATCATCTCTGATGAGCAGATCAGTTTTCCAAAGGTTAGACGATGCGACATCTTAATCGCGATGAGTCAGAGCGCTCTCAACACGCACATCAAAGATCTGAAAGAGAACGGAATCCTCTTAGTAGATAGGGACATGGTCAAGAGACTGCCCATGGTCAAAGCCACCGTTTTCCGGATCCCTGCGACCAAAGCAGCAGAGGCTGAGCTAAAATCCAGTGTGTATGCCAACGTAGTAATGTTGGGGGCATTGACCAGGGCGACCCAGATCGTGAGCAAAGAGGCCGTCGAGGAAGCTATATCCGAAAGCGTGCCAGAGAAGACCAAAGAAAAGAACCTCAAGGGGTTTACGATCGGCTATATGGGGATTCAATAGAAGACCCACTTACGTACCTTCGGACCCGTGGAGCTGCCCCGCTTTTGGCGCTACGAGAGTTGTTCGTCATCGCTGTTTAGGTGACCCAATGCGCGTTGCTAGGAACACCAAGAGCATTCCCAACGATGTACAGAGGGCGCCCACAGCCACACCGAGAAGTATGTAGATCGGGTCTCCTGATGAATCACCGTGATCCGGTTCTGTGTCAAAGCCCTGAGTAATCGTTAAATCTCTTGTTAGCCGCGCGAGTTTGCCTTCATAAGTCAGCACCGTTAGCCAGGCATCGTCTTCAAATAGCTCGCCAATCCTTAGATCTATGATGCTTAATTCGCCGTTCGTTGGGTTGAACTGTATGGGCGTCTGATGATTGCCGCTGTGGTAGTACGCTAGATTGAACGGGTAGTAGTCGTACGGGGCAGCAGATTGTAATCTTTGGTTTGTCAAGACGAACAGCGTGATTGCGGTATCTCCTGGAATGGGTGACGAGATTTTCAATGGATAATAGAGGAAACTTGTTTCGAATCGGTAAAGAATCGGCTCAACGCTTTCCTCTTGTAAAGACGTTTCTATCAAATCTAGTACGAAATGGCGGAATCCCCGTCTCATATAGTCCTCAATCACCGATTCAAACTGCTGAATCGATATGATTTGGCTAATCCCATTCGCTTCCAAGAAGCCCTCTGCCCATTCTATGAGTTCTGCCGCGTCCGCCGCTTCAACAACTGTAATGTCGTGCGCTCCGATCTTCTCGTGAAAAGTCACTTCTACACCTTCAGTTTGGTCGGCACCATAGAAGTTGCGCCCTAAAACGTGAGGCGCGTAGTCCCAAATCAGATTTTCAATCTCAACGAAAGACTCGAAGCTGGCTGCTTCTATCGCTTCGGGATTAGACGGCAGTGGCATGACCTCAAGGGCATATGTATCTCTACCCGCGTTTACGTCGGTTGAAAGAATTAGAATTTCCTCGTCGCCATTCCACGCGATGATGGCTTTCTGCCCCGGCTCATAGACGGATACGTCGGGATCTATTGGGATGATGCCTCTGTCGGCCCGCGCTGTAGGAAAGAAGGATAGCAACAATAGGACCAGTAGGGCTAGTATAAGCTGAGAAGGAGTCTTCTCCAATCTAAGCACCACTAACAAGGGCGGTTATCCACTCTAATAGACCTATATGTTAGAACGGGTTGTTCTACACGTAGAACAAGGCAGTTCGTTCAATGGGAGCGCGCAGGTCCTTTCTCTACCACGATTTCCTAGGCTTCATCAATGAACTTGCTCGGAGTTGGGACTTCGGCAGCCAGCCCGCGTCGTTTCCGTATGTCCTCTATTACGATTGCTGCGAGGTTTTCCGGGACTTTCTCCCAATGATCGAAGGTGGACTGCCAGAAGGCGTGACCGGATGTGGCGGATCGCATATCGGCCGAGAGACCAAAGGTCTCGGACACGGGTATGTATCCCGTGATCATGGTCAGCGGACCTTTCTGCTCCGAAGCTACGATTCGTCCACGTTTTCGTGTGATGATGCTGGTGACCTCCCCGACCCAATGGGCGGGAACAGAGACACCGATTTTGTATACCGGTTCCAGGATCACCGGGTTGGCGGTGAGGAACGAGCCAAGGAATCCTCTACGTGTTGCTGGCATGATCTGTGCTGGTCCTCGGTGCACTGGGTCCTCGTGCAACCGGGCATCCATGAGCTTAACCTTCAACCCACGTATCGGTTCTTCGCAGAGGGGGCCGTTCTCACAGGCCCATCGGAACCCGGAGATGACCATGTCCCGGACTTCTCGGAGGTACTGAATACCTTTTGTTAAGTCCACTAGGATGTTTTTGTGCATTTCGAGCGCCCAGACATTCTTTGCCTCGTCAGTGGGCCATGCGGCTTCTTCCCGCAAGACGGTGCCCATGCGTTTCCGCCCCATCTCTTCCATGAGGTCTCCTCGCTCGATCATACTGATGACCTGTTCTTCAAGAGGCTGCACTTGGATCCAGAATCGGTTGTGTTTGTTCGGACTCTTGGCCATGGCGACGACTCCTTGTCCCGTGATGCCTTCGCGATAGACGACGATTGGACGAGACGTTAGCAGCTCCAATCCGCCACCGTAGTCGTTGAGGAATTTGCAGGCGATTTCCAGGTGAAGTTCACCCATGCCACTCAAGAGGTATTCGCCGGTTTCCTTGTTGATCGTGGTGACTAGGTTGGGGTCTTCAATGGACAACCGGTGCATGAGATCTACTAGTCGCGGCAGGTCCTTCGGATGTTTTGGTTCTATGGCGATGGTGACTACAGGTTCCGAGACGTATCTGATTCGCTCAAAGGGAACCATGCCGTCTTTGTGAGCAGTGTCAACGACTGTCTCGCCGGCTCGGGCCAGATCTAGACCAAGCAAAGCCGCGATGTTTCCCGCTCCAATCCGGTCGACGACATCTCGGAAGGCGCCCATGTACATGGATACCTGTTGAACGCGATAGTCCTTCTTGGCGCCGACGAGGTATACTTGGCTACCATCCTCCACGACGCCTGAAAACAACCGGCCAGTGGCTACTAATCCAGCTTGGGGGTCCATCTGAGCCATTGTGAGGCAGACTACAACGGGGCCATCATCGCTGCAATTGAACATGGCTTGCCCGACGTCCGAGTCCATTTCCCCTTTCCACACTTTGGGGATTCGGTACTTCTGGGCATCTATGGGGTTTGGAAGGTTCTTTGCCACCATGTCCAGGATGGCTGTATGCAGGGGGATGGTCTCTTGGAGGTCGCGCCACCGGTCTTGGCGGTAGGCGTCTATTATGTCGCTGAATTTGACCTCTTTCTGCTGGGCGATATCTACGGTGAAGCCCCATTTGTGGAGCGCCGAGCCGAACGCGACGGTGCCTTTTGCTGGATCAACGCGCCATCGGGTTTTGTGCTCGGGCTCGCCGTACATCGAGATGAGGTTGTTGAAATCGCGGATGATGCGAAGCAGTTTTGCTTGGATCTCGTCTTCTTTCAGCTTCAATTCTCTGATCAAGCGATCTACTTTGTTGATGAACAGAACGGGTTGAACTCGTTCCTGCAGAGCCTGCCTTGTTACAGTTTCTGTTTGGACCATGACTTCTTCCACGGCGTCCACGACGACTACGGCCCCGTCGATCGCCCTTAATGCTCGTGTCACTTTGCCTGTGAAGTCAACATGGCCGGGGGTGTCGATTAGGTTAACGACACAAGGTCGTTTCTCGATTTCATGTAAGAGCGAGATGTTAGCGGTTTTGATAGTGATGCCGCGTTTCTGTTCTTCTTCTAGGTAGTCCAGCGCTCGGGCTTCTCCAGCGATCTTCGGTGATAAGAGCCCTGCCTCCGCCAGTAGAGAATCCGTCATAGTGGTCTTGCCGTGATCGATGTGGGCGATTATGCCGATGTCGCGAATGTCTTCTTTCTTGCGCATCAGCTTTAGGATATCGCTGGTCTGCCTGAACCTGGGCAAAGGGATGTGGCCTCCGCAAATCTCCTCGTTTTCTATGGTTTTTACAACGTATCCCTATGCCTACCAATAAGGGTTTCTTTTTTGGATTCTGCGAGCGAAAACAGGATCTAATGGGAGGATTGCCAGTGTTCGCGGTGTACTCGCCGCTCATCGTACTGTGTACGCGGCGCTTTCTCTTCTCCGGGATGTCCAATAGGAACGAGGTTAAGCGGAACAATGTTTTCCGGAAGCCTCAAGACCTTTCGTATAGGACCGATACGGCTTTCCCTCGGATGAACGCCAAGCCAGACCGCCCCCAAGTCCAAAGCAGCCGCAGCTAGAAGAAGATTCTCTGTAGCAGCCGAACAATCCTGCACCCAAGAGCGAGGCGAAATCGTGCTGTCACCGCATACTGCCACGCAAAGAGGCGCTTCGAATAACATCTTGCCATAAGGATGAGCCCTAGCCAGCTTGTCCAGTGTTTGTCGGTCGGTAACAACGATGAAGTGCCAAGGTCTCCGGTTAGAGGAGGAAGGGGCCGCCATTGCAGCTTCCAGCAGCGCCTTGACGGCGCTCTCCCCGACTTGTTCGGTTGAATATTTGCGTATGCTGCGCCGAGCAAAGATCGTTTTGATCAGCTCCTTTGTCATCGTCTCTTCCTCAAGAATTTAGTACAGGAAACACAGCCAGTAAAACATAGCGTTGCGCGCAATTTTGTATGGTCATCTAATGCGTTGACTTCCTATGGGACACACCTTTAAGCATACACTACAGGTCGGTCGCGTGTGTAGGTATTGGCGGCATGCAAACTTGTTGATTTCGTAGGGGGCATTTTGACTAGGCTTCACGAGAGCGTTAGCTGGGCACAAGGAGATGCAGGGGGTCTCGCAATCTTTGCAGAAGTCTCTGTTTATGGGTTTGTCTGATGGCAGTTCCGTGCCGGTGATTATGGCTGTTAATCGAACCCGAGGCCCGTACTGGGGCGTTATGAGCAGGCTATGACGCCCAAGAACGCCGAGCCCAGCCTGAGTCGCCATGTGCTTTAGCGACAAGAGCCCCATCAGGTAACGTTGATCCGTCCCTCCTGTTCCAGCCATCTGATGATAAGCCTTGAACCCTTTCGTCTCCAGAACCCTCGCGATGGCATATCCCGCCCTGTCAAGTTCCTGCGAAATGAACGTACCATGTCCTCTAAACATGTCCTGCCGGGTGGAAACCCCAAAAAACTCTCCATTGATCGGGAGGATATCCGTCTGTGCATCAAGCATCTTCATTCCAAGAACAATGACGGACTTAGCATTTGGTAGAATATCCTTGGGGCGGTGCCCTCGTGGAGCGTTATTAAGGTCTTCTGCTGAAGCAACTCCGAAAAGGTCGACTGCAAAGCTTGTGGCAATCTCTTTTAGCTCGTCCTTCAAATTCATTCTACTTCACCTTCAACTAACATCGAGTTGCATGATCTCTCCCAGCAGTTGAACATAAAGCTTGTCTCTTTGGAGATGCGCGCGAACGTGTACGAAGGTGGTTTCACTGTTGATTTAAGGCGGGGTTTCGGACGCAAACGCAGTGCGCTCCAAGCTTTGATGATGGAACGCAAGCGCGGGGCCGCTGCGTCTCGGAAAAACTTTTTTTTCGCTGCCTGTAGCATTCCACCCCATGAGATGGTACGCGTGTTCACAGATGCGTGCGCAATCACTTGCGGTTCTTCCTAAGACCTCTAGATGTGGCGTTCTTGTCCGGGATCAAGCCTACAGCAAGGTGGTTATTGAGGGAATTGGAATGACCAGCCAAACGTATACGGCGAATATCAGCATGAGAATCGAGATCATTATCAGACTGTAATCGGCTCGTTTCATCTGCAAGACGTAGAGGTTGGTGCGGTTTTCGGTGGATCCCCAGGCCCGCGATTCCATGGCTTCCGCGAGTTCTAGGCTTCGGCGAATGGCACTGACAATCAGCGGTATGAGAATTGGGATGTAGTTTCTTATGCGCTTCAGGAAATTGCCCCGTTCCAATTCCAATCCTCGCGCCTTCTGGGCATCCATGATGGTCTCCGCCTCCTCCGCCAAGACAGGCACAAACCGAACGGCGGTGGTGAAGGCGAAGCAGAACTCGTAGGGCACGTGGCTCTGCTCCAGCGCTAAGCCAAGATGATCTGGCGAGGTGGTTAGAAAGAAAATAGAGAAGGACTCCACGAGCACGATGAATCGAAAGGTCATGGCAATCGATTCTTCCAGCATGGTGGTGGTCAACACGTAGCCGCCGTAGATATACCGTGTGGCTAGGTTTGTGGTGAAGATGATAGCCGCGAAGAAGATGGCACCTCGTAGCGAGCGGACCCACTGTCGCTGCACCCCGGCGATGAAGACGAACGGTAGCTGTATGACGAACAGCAACGCAAGCGGCAACAACTGATAGAACATAATCGTGATCACGAACAACACGCAAACATAGAAGAATTTGACTCGCGGATCTAACGCGTGGATAGGGGACGAGACCCTTCGAAATCTGAAGCCCTCAAAGAAGCTCATGACTTGGCCTCCAGAAAATCGACAAGGATTTTCCTGGCTTCGTGGACGTCGATCACGTTGTGGGGCAGTCTGGAATTCAGGAGTCCTAGGAAGATTTGGGTGATCTGCGGCGGGGTTATGGATGCTTGCGCAAGAAGATCCGGGTTCGTGAGCGTTTCTTCGGCATCGCCTTCCGTGACGATCCTGCCATCCGCCATCAACACCACGCGCGGGTTGCATTCAGCAACGAACTCGACATCATGGGTGACTATGATCACTGTCTTCTTCTGCGCATTCAGTTGCACAATGAACTGGCGCAGGGTTTCTTTCTGCTGATGATCTTGCCCAATCGTCGGCTCGTCGAGTATGACGAACTTGGGGTCCCACGCCAGAACAGACGCCAAGGCAACGCGTTTTCTCTCTCCTCCACTCAACATAAACGGAGAGGTTTGCCGATATTGTTCCAGGCCCAAGAGATTGAGGGCCCAACCCACGCGCTTGGTGATAGCTTTCTCCTTGAATCCAAAGTTTTTGAGGGCGAAGGCGACTTCTTCCTCCACCGTTTCGCAGAAGAGCTGGTGATCGGGATTCTGGAAGACGAAGCCCACCGTTCGAGCCAGTTTCGCGACGCTGGTTTTCTGGGTGTCAACGTCGTCGACGATAACCTGTCCCTCGGTCGGTTTGAGCAACCCATTAATGTGCTTGACGAGAGTTGTTTTTCCTGCGCCATTCTGCCCCATAATGGCTATGAAGTCGCCATCGTGAATTGTGAGCGTGACGCCGCGTAAAGCCTCTACGCCGTTAGGATATGTGTAATGGATGTCTTTGACTTCAATCATGTCGGAGCCTCTCCTGCAGCAGTCGCGAGGCTTCTTGTGAAGTGACAGGGATCTCTCCGAGGCGTATTCCATTTTCTCCGAGCAACTGGTAGAGCCTCGTCGCTTTGGGGATTCCCACGCCGATCAACCGCGCATCTTCCGAGGTGAAGACCTCCCGCGGCGGGCCATCCAAAACGATTTTGCCTTGATTCATGACGATGACGTGATTCGCATATTTCGCGGCTAAATCCATCCGGTGTTCAACCAGGACGATCGTAATGCCAAGATCTCTATTCAACTGGTTGATGACGTCAAAGATCTTCTGGGCCCCGACGGGATCAAGGAACGAGGTCGGCTCATCGAGCACCATGACGTCCGGCTGCATTGCCAGGACCGACGATATGGCAACTCTTTGTTGTTGGCCTCCGGAAAGTTCATGGGGTGCTCGCTCACGAAGATCTTCGATATCCGCCATCTGAAGCGCCCGATAGACGCGCTCCTGCATCTCCTCTCGGGGGATTCCGAGATTTTCAAGACCGAAAGCCACGTCTTTCTCCACGGACAACGCGAAAAGCTGATTTTCTGGATTCTGAAAGACGAGGCCGACGTGCTGGGCGAGCTCGTGAATTGAGCTTTCGGCCACACTCAAATTGGTGACCATCGCTTCGCCTTCGAGTTCTCCGGCATAGAAGTGGGGGATTAGCCCGTTGAAGCAGCGGCATAAAGTCGTCTTCCCACAGCCGCTGGGCCCCGTGAGGATCACGAATTCTCCTCGTTCAATCGTTATCGATATGTCTTCTAGTGAGGGTTTTGTGCCACCGGGATAGGTGTAGCTTAACCCCTTAGTTTCGATGACTGCCAACGTCTTGCCTTCATTCTATTGCCAAAGTCTACACATTTAAGGGTAGCTACATCTTTTTGCGTATCAGTTTACATGAGGGCAACAACTATATTCCGAAGTCGGCATTCCCCAATATGGGTTTCTCGGCTTGAGAACTTTGGATATCGGCTGCGGCTGGTTCAGGAAAGCACATGAAAAGAGAGAAGGCATAGGAATCGACTTGTACAAGGGGTTCTGCGACGTCGTTGCCGATGCGCTCAACCTGCCGTTTCGTGAAGAAACCTTCGACCGTATCTTAATCTACGGCGTGCTTGAACACTTAGATAACCCGATGAGATGTCTGAGAGAAGGACGTAGAGTGGCGACAAACGGAGCCCATTTTGAAATGCGGTTTCCAGTAGAGAAGAGAGGGCACGTCATTTGGTTGGAGCAACTCATCTTCGAATTTCCTTTCGGTGTACGCGCTGTTGTCATTCAACTCTCCAATCACTATAGGATAAGGCATCTGAAGGGCGCCCGCCACCAAAATCTGATATCCCCTGCTGATGTAGCTCGGATATTAAAGATTGAAAACGTTAAGATCGAGCCCTCGAACCATTCGTGGTTTCAAGGACGAAAGGGTGAACTGTTTAGGAAGATTGTTGGCATTCCTCCTAAGTTGGGCATTTTAAAACACTGGGTCATAGAGGCTACGCTTCCTACGTGAGAGCGCCTTCCAGTTTCTCTCTAAGAAGTCCCACACAATGTTTGAGACACGCTTTTACCTCTCCAATACCATTAGCGCCAGCTGAAACTGCATGTCCCCCTCCCATGCCGTGCAGAAACTCACCGAGTGGCTTGGCTATGTCTCGACCCAAATGTATCCCCGTCTTCTCATGGAATTCAGAACACGCCCTCAGACTCACTTGCAGCTTATCATCTTTCTCTCCTGCAGCAACAGCTACGTGGGCCCCCAAGGCAACCAGCGCTCTGGCAGCTGACGCTTGATAGGCGCCAATAGGAGAGAGGGTGATTATCCAGTCATCGATTCTGATGAGTCTGGCCCGTTGACTTGCTTTCAGTCGTGCTATACGTTCTGAATACTCCATTGGTAGCGAGAGCAGCGAAAGCGTCTCCTTAGCATTGACTCCTGCGTCAACAAGGTCGGCTATAGCTTTGAGCGTGGCTGAGCTGGCTAGTATGAAGTGTCTCGTGTCGAAGGCGATTCCTAGAAACAATGCTCTAGCTTCGGTCTCCGTAAGTTTGACTTTGCTCTCCTTGAAGAGACGATAGATGATTTCACACGTTGAAGACGCTTCTTCATCTGTCACAGAGATAGTCGCTAGACTCTCTGTTTCTGGGTGTCTGGCGTGATGGTCAATGACGACGAGGGGAGCACTGGACGCTCGAACAAGTTCACTCCACTCATCCAACTGTTGGACAGTGTTTGTATCCAAGAGTACTATGATATCTGCTGCTTCAACGCGCGGGCGTTCAACTAGTGTTACTGGTAAAGATTTCAACATGAACTGAGAAAGTCTACTAGGTCCTTGGGCCGCCCCGATTTCTATCTTCAACTCAGGTCTCAGCTGTTCTAAAAGTCGGGAGAATGCGTAGGCGGAGCACACGGAGTCTGGGTCCGCATTATGATGACACAATAAGACGATCAACTGGGGATTGAGTTTTTCTAGGAGAGACGTTATCTTCTCGATTTGCATCCGAGTTCCCTCAGGTATGCTTCTATGGATTCGAATGCTTTCTTCGTAGCTTCGTTTGTTAATTTCTCGGCATCATGATCTCTCGCGGCGGATGACAGGGTGATTTCGACATCAACGTTTACGTTGATCGGTTTTGTTCCTTGAGTATCCACGGTTATGTTGAGGGTTGAAATCCTGCTTGGAGCAACTTTGGACAGGAGGTATTTCCTGGCAGCTTCCTCGGCGACTTCACATAATTCTTTCATCTGATCAGATGTTAGTTGTGGTATCCCAAGCTCTGTCAAAACTCCTTCACCTAAGAAGGAGAGATTGGGCGTAGATCGCGCTGCAGTTTCATCTGCAGATCTTTCACTTGGCTCCTCAGTCGTTCTTCTTGCTTGCCCAGTGTACTGGTCCTCAGGTTCAGCAGTTCTTTCCGCTCGCCTAGGTCTTTTGTGACCTTCGTTTTTTTCGACTTCACCAGAAGCGAGCCAATTGACTTGTAGATCACGGCGGTGTTGGTCAGGTTTTCCAGCTCGCTTAGAGCCTGCTCCACCTCGTTCAGCTCGAGTTCAAGCTGCTGCTTCTGAGCCATGACCCGCTGCAGCGTCTGTTGTAGCTGTTGTAGCCTAAGCAGCCGCTGTTGAACTTGGGGTGGAAGCTTTGAGACCTCTTCACTCATCTTGCTTTCTCCAACGAAATCCTTGACTCTGTCTGCATTACGGTCTTGCTTCAAATAAGCGTTTTCCGTGAGTGGGCGCGTTTCGGGATGCACATAGACGATAGAACAGTGCCTAGCCCAGAAGAGTGACTGAACAACTGTGACCGGAGACAATTCCAAGAGTGCGACTGACTGCTTTCAGAAGACTCTTGAAGAGCGAGAAAGCAGGAGCATATTCTGGCCTTGAGAATCAGCGCTCAACTCTGGAACCTTCAAGCTCAACTGATTCGAGAGCGGCTTTCATCATCTGTATCCAGCGGAGGTAAGAGTTTAATGAAGCTCTCAAGGCAGAAGTGTCCGAGGCTTCAAGAATCAATGATAGCCTGTTTCCCTCACCCTGAATTCGAGTTCGGCACCGACGAGACGGCGTGGCTTCCGTCTCAGGCCTTAGCGCCTCCAGTACCGCCTTCAGTAGCGTCTCTGATGAAAAACCTATGTGAATGACAGCTTTGATCTGCATCTCTGGGATCTCCTCCAACTGTTCTATGTGATGAAGAGTCAACGAGCTATTTGAATAGCCCGATGAGAGCTGTCCGATTTGTCGGTTCAGAATCTTCAATATGTGTCGAGTTTCGATATATGTCGGAGTTCGCAACGTGGCGGATGGCAGAATATGTCTTATCTATTAATACACAAGATATATGTCCGTGGACTCAAACATGACAAAGAAGCCTAAGCAGATTGCACGTTCGGAAGATGCATGTGCCGCGTTTGCGCAAGTATATTGGTTCGTGACCACTTTTCAATTGACGAAGATGACATAAGGGTTCTTGGTCACTAGACGGCTTGGCGAATCTCTTGGCTCTTCTCCTCGGCTGGGGCTTCAGACGAGCGTGGACCCTTGACGGCGCGCTTGGCAACGATTCCGAGTTTCGTCGTTGGGGTGTACGCGCCACCAGCGAAGGTCAGGCCGCACTTTCTGCAAGTCCAAATGCCCACGCTCTTTCGTCTGACAGATTCGGCACCGCATTGCGGGCATTTGTGGGGCTTCTTCATTTCTGTGAGGATCTTTGTGTATCTTTTTCTGACGGTCCCACCGTAGCGGGGGCCGAGCCCCCTTGTCATGCCAACCTTTTTTGTGCGTCGTCGGCCCATCAGTCCTTCACTACCAATTTCCGCAATTCTGCACTTTTTTCTTTGGCGATCTTCGTGACTTCCAAGATTTGTGCTTGGGTGAAGTAGCCACAGCACCCCTTTTGTATCGCACAGATCTTGTCGTCTTTGCCAAAGGTCATGGTCAGCCGGGCGTCCATGATCTCTTCTTCCTCCAACCAGGGATCTACCAGAAATGTGTCGTCTATTTTGGCGAAGGTCGTGGCTATTGGGTAGTTTTGTATTGGAAGTTGGGTGTAGCCCGTTTTCATCTTGATTTCCCCATCTTTCACTTCGTATTTTCGCATCTTCGTGTTGAGTAAAGCTGCCAGCGCTGCTATAGCTGAGGCGTCTATGAGATTTCCATCATGGTTCAGAACATATACATCAACGAATACTATGAACACTTTTTTCCCAGGTTCCACGCATAGTTTTTCCAGTTCGATTGCCTTCGATTCCCTTATGCCTCTGTCGACTACCCTTGCCAGTTCTACTGCGTTTTCGTTAGGAGGGCCGGGTTCAAAGGTAGGTGATGCCAAAGGCACCAATTCCGCGTTGACGGTGAGGACGCCGGCGTTCGGTACGTCCGGGAACGGTGTGCCAACTTCGACTTTGATTCCAACCATCACTTCAGTCTTGCCTAAACGGACACGGGCAGATCCTTCAGCCCGCTCAATTATTCCTGCTTCGACTTGGACGTCTCGATAGTCGTTAAGCCCTCGTCCATCCAATCGTTTTCCGCTGGAAACCAGTTGAGCAATCCGTTTTTGCTTGACACGGGCAACTATTGGTGACCTCATTCTTCTTCCACCTCCTCGCTAACCGTGACGTACTTCTCTTCCAGAGCCTTCTTTTGGAGCGCGTACAATTGTTTGCATCCTTCGGTAGCCAGATTCACCACTTGCTCAAATTCTTCCACGGTCAGGTTCCCATCCATTTGGAGCAGTGTGATGGCCTCCAAATTCGGCAGAAATGCGACGGGAACGTCAGCCTCCCCATTCTTATCTTCGACGTCGACCAAATCGAGCACCAAACGGCCGTCCACCTTCCCAGCGGCACATGCTGCAACTAGATCCCGCATAGGAATTCCCGCGTCCGCCAAAGCAAGCGCCGCGGTGGTGATACCTGCACACCTAGTTCCGCCATCGGCTTGCAGTATCTCGATGAAGACATCAATGGATGTTTGTGGGTAGTATTCGAGGAAGACGGCTGGTTCGAGGGCTTCCCGGATTACTTTCGAGAGTTCTACTTCTCGTCTTGAGGGGGCGGGGTGCTTTCTTTCGTCGACTGAGAACGGGGCCATGTGGTATCGACAGCGGATGATGGATCGATCTGGTTGGGCTAGGTGCTTCGGATGGACCTCTTTGGGACCGTAGACGGCAGCGAGAACTTTGTTTTTGCCTTGTTCAAGGTAGGCCGACCCGTCCGCGTTCGCTAGGACGCCGACCTCGATCTTTACGGGGCGTAGTTCGTTCAGTTTTCGCCCATCAACTCGAGTATCACTCTTGCGGGTTGATTTTCTACTCTTTTTCTTGGGTATGTTTTCCACTCTCCTTTTCTTTTCTAAGCATCTCGGTTACACGGTCTGTCAGCCCACTCGTGTGGGCTTCTTCTTCAACTTTGCGAATAGCCATAATGGCGAGTTGTTCGTCTTCAGGAGTCTTGCCGTTTATCAGAATCATACCGTTCTGACCGATGGTGATCTGACACCCGGTCTCCTTCTTGATCGCGTTCACCATTGACCCTTTCCTCCCGATGGCTCGTGGAATTTTCGTCGGGGTGATTTCGACCAGTTGTCCTCGCATTATCTTTCCGAGACCTGGTTCCCGAACGGTCAGAAGCGGGGGCCGCGTGCGATCGTAGGCGACTATTTTGGCGATGAGGAGATCACCCACGTCGAACAGCGAGGGCAGATCACTCTTTCTCGATCTGAACGGGCGATCAAGCACATCGGCGGCTCGAAGCATCGCGGGGTGGGGCGCTTTTATATCCACCATCCAGCTGCCTGTCGTGACTTCGGTTACCTTGCCGATGACGGTGTCCCCGAATTTTGGCACGTAGAACGCTTTTAGAGCTATGACGAAGACTTCGCGGGCGGTGTAATCGACTAGGCCGACTCTTGTCGCGTAGATTTTGGCGTCTTCTTTGTAGGTGTTCTCGCCGGCCGTGTACTCGCCTTCGGCAAGTAGGTCTCCAGGTGTTACGAGTTCTTTCTTTTCATGAAATACGGGCATTTTTGTCACCTCTTGTTATCATTTATTCTTGTAGCTTTGCTTCAAGGTTTCCCCGAGTCATATCTCCGAGCTTCTCCAGAAAGGGGCCGTAGAGGCCAGCAGGCATTTGGACAACGGCGAACCATGATCCGTCGCCTCGCCACTCCTCGCGTTTAATCGTACCGAATCCTTTGACCGTGCCATAGACTTTGCCTGCGTATTCTGGTGGGATTCGTACAGCGACCGAGACCTGTTCCATCTTGAGCGGGAGAATCGGGCGCAGGAGTTTGATGATCTCTTTCGCCTGTTCTTCCGCCTCTTTGAAGGGATCGATGGGATAGTGGATCTGCTCCATGGCTTGTTCGATACGCGTGGGGGGGTGCGGCAGATTCGTTCGGGGGTCTACAGCTTGGCGCGCGATGAACGAGATGATCTGTTTTCGTTTGTCCTCCGTCAGCTGCTTTCGCTGTTCGGTCGTCAGTTGGAGCGTGCCCTTTCTGAGGATTCGGGTAGCGATTTCCCGGTGATCGAGTGTCCCGAAGGCTTTTTGGAGTGCATCTTCCGTGGGTCTGAGCCCCTTGTTGGCGTCCCTGAATATGGTCTCTGTGACTAATGCTTTAGCGATGGGCATAGCTTTTCCCGTCCTGAAGGAGTAGGCCTCTTGCGGCTTGACGAGAATCTCGAAGTGTTCTCCTTCACGGGTGAGCCGGGCAATCGTGTAGCGTTCGCTCATTGGGCTTCACTGCCCTCAGGACCCCTCGCGATAAGTCTCCAATTCCTTATCGGTAACCACCCTGAATTCTTTCGTGGTAGATGGAACCACCGCGATCTTGACCCTGGGGGTCTCGCCCCGGGCTTCAAGTGATCTCGTGAGGCACTTGACTGCGAGTTTTATAGTCTCATCAAGATTCATGTTTTCGCGATATTCTTTCTTCAAGATGTTCTCCACCGTCTCTCGGCCAATGCCGACCGCCACGGCTTTGTAGCTTCCGTAGGACCCGCTGGGGTGGGTCACGAACAGCTTGTTGCCTCGTTTGTCGACGCCGCCGAAGATGATCGAAACGCCGAAGGGTCTGACCCCGGCGTGTTGCGTGTAGAGCTGTTTCACGTCGCCGATGCGTTTGGTTATGATTTCGACATCGATGGGTTCGTCGTACATGAGTCGGTTGCTCTGCGCGTAGACTCTGGCTTGATCGATGAGCACTCTGGCGTCGGAGGATAGGCCGACGATGGCCGCTGCGAGATGGTTATCTATCTCGTAAAGTTTCAGGGTGAATTCGGGATCTTGCAGTTTTGTTTCAACTTTTTCTTCAGCTCCCAAGACGATTCCTTCGGAGCAGCTAATTCCCAATATGGTGTATCCCCGGTTAACGGTTTCGAGGGCGTATTCCACTTGGAATAGGCGCCCATCGGGGGAGAAGACGGTAATCGCACGATCGTATGCTCCGGGAGCCGCAAATATGGACAATACATCACCTCTCGGTTAGGAACCTAGTTTGCTTGTCTTCTTGTGGAAATGCAACTAAAAACCTTTTCGTTAAAGATTCGGCATTTTCCTGATAAGCAGTTACTTGTGTCGATAGTCTGCCGAAAGGTCGTCTTTGCGCGCTCTTCTGAGGCGTGAATTCATGCTTCAGACAGAACAAGTATATTGTTG
>CAYFZQ010000034.1:0-15631 GCA_964347825.1 uncultured Candidatus Bathyarchaeia archaeon
GCATGCATGCATTGCTAATCTGCTTGTCTACGTGTTATTCTTCTCAAGGCAAGGCAAAACCCTTAAATATATGATGGTTTCATCATATGAGCAAAATGACAAATAAGGATTTCAATGCTCACAAGCTCTTTCTCAAAACTTTGTCAAACGAGACCAGACTGCTAGTCTTGGAATCACTCAGATCCAATCCGAAATCCGTTGGTGAGATACGTGCGGAACTTGGTTTCGAGCAGAGCAGGGTATCCCACGGTCTGAAGTGTCTTCATAATTGCGGCTTTGTGGATGTTGAGAAAGAGGGGAAAAGGAGGATTTATAGCCTGAACAACAGGACGATCATTCCTTTATTTGATATAATTGATAGACATGTCACCAAATATGGTCCGAGATTGGCTACATGCGAAACCTTGGCTGATGTAAAGACTGTGGCAAGCCGAGAGGTGGAGAGAAAATGAAAACCGGCGAAAGCGGGGCGTGTAGTGACGTCAAGATCCCGCCGAGTCTCGGAAAACGACTTCGCGTCTTAGACCGTTTGAGCCAGGTACCACAAACCCTAGACGAGTATGGTACACTTCTTCAAGACCGTATCAAGAAAAACCTAAAAGAACCAGATTTGAGAGCATATTTTCGGGAAATCTTTGAAGGTGAGAAAATATTTGGTCACGTGCAATACGAGACCAGTCACAAAGTCTGGCTTTCAGGTGACAGACAAGTTTACGTCGCCTGTGCCCTTGACGCCCTAGTCGAAGGTTTCTTTCAACCAATTAGAATCGATTCAGCATGTTTTCACTGTGGTGAACCAGTGCAGATCAAGATGTCTCAAGGAATTGTCAACTCTATAAAGCCATCTTCGTGCGTCATCATCTGGTTGGGGGCGAGCAAAGTCGGAGAAGGGCCACTTGAAACATATCTCTGCCCTTACATCAATTTCTTCAGTTCTGCTAAACACGTTGCAGAATGGAGAGTCAAGAACCCGAACGAACTTGGCATGACGCTCACTCTAGACCAAGCTCTCGGACTGGCCAAGAAGGGTTATTGGGAGGCTGTGCGTGGGTTTCCAACCGAAACTTAGCAGTAGGTGTGCTTAGTTGGTGAAGAGGTCAAGAATCCAAGGCAAAACCTTGTTTCTCTGTGAAGAATGCGGCTTGGGCTACGCAGATAGAGAAACAGCTCAGATGTGTGAAGATTGGTGCAGGAAAACAACAACCTGCTCACTTGAGATTACCCAAAAGGCAACGTACAAACGAGATCTCGGTGTTGTGGAATCCTAAGGATGATTTAGATTTGCATGAAGTTCCATCCACAAGTCGCAAACCCAAGAGAAAGCTGCGAAAACCAATTATCCCTTTCGATGAAAAGGATTGCTATGTAATTCAGTATGAATGAGGTTAAAACAGATGAAAGGGAGTGGGTATACCGAAGAACAGGTAGTTGCCCTAGCCAAGAGAGCCTATAATGAGGGAAACGCCGGGTTTGACGTCATGCCGGAAAAATGCGCCCTGTTGGTCATTGATATGCAAGATGAATTCGTTAAACCACACTGGACGCCTGATTGGGTTCCAGAAGCAACCAGACAAGTCCCACGTATCAAAAAACTGATAGAGCATTGTAGAAAAAAGGGGATACCCGTTATCTTCACAGTATATTCAAAGACACACAAATATCTTGACCGTCCGAAAACTGGCCCTTTGATGCCGGGGCGCTATTCAGACTTGGAAGTGGATCGATCGACGTTCTTTGTAGACGGGCATGTCTGGTCTGAGCTTGCACCAAAGGAAGATGAAATAGTCATCCACAAATCCTCCTACGGCGCCTTCTACGATACTCCGCTAGAGACCATTCTCAAGAATCTTGGAAAAGATACCGTCATAATCTGTGGAACTATAACAAACTACTGTTGTGGGACTACAGCTCGGCAGGCCTATGAAAGAAGCTTCAAAGTTGTATTTGGGAGTGATGTAACATCAGCCGATCTTCCAGAAATGCAGGAACCTGAACTGAAGGTAATGAGGAAAGGGTTTGCCAAGGTTCTGACAGCCAATGAGATCATTGAAACGCTGAAATAGGCCAAAACGTATATGCAATTCGCAAAAAAGGGAAATGCCGGAGATATCTCCAGTAGGTCCGGGGTTCAAATCCCCGCGACCTCACCAGTAATGCGCGGGCTTGGAGGATGTGAGAAATTAAGATTGAGACTGGTGAGATAAGTTATCGTAGGGCTAACGTGGATGACCTTGAAGCTTTGATTAGCTGGCGAGTCCGATTTTTGAATGAGCTCTATCATGCATGTATGCGCGAAACTAGGAATGCAGGCTTATATTTGCTTGGAAGGTACCCTTTCCTCCAGATGAATATCAATGGCGACCGACTCCTCGGATCCTGTCCGTTTGACGAAGGCTCAGATCAAACCAGCTGCTGCAATGCTTGCCCGTGCTTTCCAAGATGACCCGCTATTTGTCTATTTTCTTCCGGATGCGCTAGAGAGAAAAGAAAAGCTACATCACATTTTTGAGGTTTTCATTCGCTATGGGATTTTGTATGGTGAAGTCTATGCGACATCTCCGAATCTGGAAGGAGTGACCATATGGTTTCCTCCTGGGCACGCGGAGATGACCCTGTGGAGAACGATTCGATGTGGAGGGCTTTCCCTTGTTTTCAAAGTTGGAAGGAAGGTTGTGTCGATGGTGCTCGGGTTTTTCGATTATGCCTTCGAAGTGCATAGTCGCCACGCGCCTTTCCCCCATTGGTACGGAGCTGTCCTCGGCGTTGACCCTAAGTTTCAGGGAAGAGGTTATATGAGTGCGTTGATGAAGCCCATCCTCGCGCGAATAGATCAGGAGCAGTTGCCCTGCTATCTTGAAACCAACAGTGACAGGAACTTGCGGATTCACGAGCATTATGGGTTCAAAGTAGTTGAGAAATGTACTGTCCCCGGAACCGACGTTACTCTTTGGGCTATGTTGAGAAAAAAGTCTAGTTAACGCACGCACATGACGCGGAAGATGCTTGAATGGAACAAGTTCCTACTAGTATTCGACTATTTCTGGCAGCTTTTTGGCTTGTTCGACCCAATAGGTTGTTTCAACTAGAGTAGGGTGTCTTTTCAAAATCCTCTTCTTTTCATTAACCTCAATGAGCTTCTTTCTCAAATCTTCAGCTGTGTACTTGGAGAGCTTCTCGATTGTGTCAACTTTCGCTTCAAAAAGCAACCTGCCCTTTACACCTTTAATATCGCTTATTCTAGTTATATCTGCAAACTTCACCAAGTCAAGAATGTATTCCAGTGGTATACCTGTCTTCTTGGAAAGCTCTTCTCTTCGTGTTTTTGTTCTTCCAGCTTCAATCACCTGTTTCACATCAGTGATACCAAGAGATTTCAGTCTTTCAAGATGCTCAGAAGCTACACCCTGAATCTTCTTGAGATTCAAGGGCTTTCTCTTGCCCCTACGTTTCTCTATTTCTTGTCTTCGTAGGTCAAGTGTTACTTTGTACATTTTCTTATCTGATGTGAACTCATAATATCTATGAATTCCCCACAAGTAGGAGTTTACAGATCTTAGCTCTTTCTTACCCCAAGATACAAAATCTCTAATGTCATCTGGAGTCGCCTCATCAATCCCTTTGATACACTTATGTTCCTGCAAATAATCCTCAAACTTGTTCACAAAACCTATGCAAGACTCAATGGCACTTTCAGATCGACCATGTTTCCTCAAAAATTCTCTAAATCCCTTCTCGTTCATGCCTGCCACTTCACAAGGAGATCTTTTTATCTTTTATGCATGCGCGCGCGCGAAAATGAAAACCAAGTATTGGTAGGAGCGCTCCTTTGGTTAGCTATGACCGCTTCAGTTGTTGCCATTCCAATTGTGATGTTTCCAATCTTGAGAAAGCATAATGAAGGTTTAGCTCTTGGTTACGTTGGTGCCAGGATTTTTGAGGGCTTTTTCGAAGCTGTCAATGTAGTCAGCCTGCTATCGCTATTGTCATTGAGTAGAGAATTTGTAACTGCAGGAGCTCCGGTTGCTTCCTATTTTCAAACTTCAGGCGCTTTACTACTAGCAGTAATTGATTGGGGCTCCCTTCTGCTGGATGCATGCATGCCTGTAAAGCTATTACCTCGCTATAAGAAAATCTTGTGCGAGAAGACTTGTTGTTATCAGCAAATGAGATATGCATGCATAGGGGTGGAAGTAGTCTCGAGGTTGTGTGCACATGCGGAGTGTAGGTGAGAAGATGTTTGGGGAGAATACGGTGACAACGGAGGAGGAAGCGCTTGGCTTCGTGAACAAGTATGGCGTGGTCACCCTGTTTCCGATACGAGGGTGGCGTTTCCCGAATCTCTATCAAGCGGTCGCTGGGCGGCACAAGGCGGAAAAGCACTCCAAGATGTGGCTGTGGGCTGACGGCCTTTCGGAGAAGAAGCGAATACACTATGGCAAACTGGTGCGCAACCAAAGCACCCTGCTCTCCCTGGAGATGTTTCCAGACTTCTACCGGATATATGGAAGACGGAAGGTAGGGGACACGGCCCAGAAGATTCTGGAGTTCCTGAAGCGTCACGGAGCAACATCTACCACCGTCTTGAAGCGACACCTGAACCTGACCGGGAAGGCCAACAGAAGCAAGTTTGCCAAAGCGATAGATGAGTTACAGGCAACCTTTTCCGTGGCCATTGTCGCTCGAGAGAAAGCACCGCGAATGACGCACTCATACGACCTGATGGAACGTTGGATGCCTGAGCTGGTTGAGGCGGCTCTTCATTCAACGGAAGTATTGGCTCGAGAGCGAATCACGACCAAACTCCTGGAAAACAACGTCTTCGACAAACGAGAACACGTTGAGACATTTCTCAAGAGATTCTGAAATGCATGCCCTTTCTACCCGCCTGTTTTTCTTCAGAAGCCTATGTCGATCTTCCTTTCGCCACGTATGCTGGAGACATCTCCTGCAAAACTCCCTCTTTTTTCTGATCCATTTCATGTCGAAGAAAAAGTCTGCTTTCTAGAATGGGTCTACCGCGAACTCTACGAACTAGTTCACGGTGAACAGTAGTTCGTTGATTCAACATGCGTTTCTAGAGAATTCGCACGTTTAAAAAGAAGCTTTCTCCGCGCGTCTTATGGAAATTCCCCTATTATACTCAGTTGTAGATTCATCAAAGAAGCTCATTCTATTGTTCATTCTTCAAAAAGAAGGAGTATACATGCTTAGATGGTCTTCTCTCAAAAGTGTTCCAGACAACATGGAGTATACTCTGGAGTATACCAATGAGTATAATGATAAAATGAAATTCTTAGAACTGGAACACTTCTGGAACACATCAACTATGTTAAAAGTGTTCCAGATTAACATTGTCTCAAAGCATGGATGCATTCTGACTACCAAGCTTCAAATCCGTTAGCCTTCAGCAAATTCGCTGAAGCCCCAATTGAGTAAACCTGCACAAAGAATAGAAGACGGAGTCGACGGGAAAGGCGTAAACAATTCATGGCTTTTTTGGGCACTGCTTGTAGAATCTCGCTAGGCCTGATAGATGCTTTGCTGGGGATAGACTTCGATTCCTGCTTTTCCGATTTGATAAGGTCTCGGAACAGCGTCCACTTCGGTGCCTCGCATTTTCAGAATTCTGACTGCCCGTTCTCCAGTTTTGAGGGTCTCTAGAAGTATAGCGCCGTGAGCCAGGTATTCCTCCGGTTGTACCTGTCTCTCTTCCCCCAAAGACACGGCTTCGCTCGTGATAAAGCAGGTAGCGCCTACGTTGCTCAATGCTTCCATGATATCCAGTATTGCCTGCCTTTTCTCCCAAGGCTCTGGAAAGCGAAACAAAAGGCCCGAGATTGAATCCAGCACAACTCGTTGGGCACCGATATCCCCGATGAATCTGTCGATACTGCGGCCGCCTTCAAAGGTCTTGAAGATGCTATCGATCAAGCGTGCGCGCGCGAGCTCCTTCCCACTAACCTTTAGGCTTCTGATCTGCGCGCGTTGATAGGCCTCTTCTGGGATGCGCCTAACATCAGATGCATCGATAAACGTGAATCTGTTTGCTTCCTCTAACTCCTTGAAGTCCCAGCCGAAGGTTAGCATCTCTTCGATGAACTGGGGTTTGGATTCATCTAAACTGATGTAGACTGTCTTCTCTTCCTGTTCAGCTGCACCGTAGTGCAAGAATTGTGAGCAGAATATTGTTTTTCCGGTTCCCGGTCCACCCATCACTAGTAATGTTCGGCCTTCTGGAACGCCTCCTCGCAGCATCGTATCCAGGCCTGATATACCCGTCTCTTTTTTTCTAATGACCATCTTTATCATCGACCAGCACAGACTACAACCAATGTCATATATAATTTCTTCGAAGTAGTCTCTGACCAATGCTGTTCAGAAAGAGAGAGTCGGAACCAACAGCTTTTTCCTATGTGGTCGATTAGTACGAGGCCAAACGGTGTTGTAGATTCGCGCGCGCCAGATACAAGCAGGTTGAGGAAACCAGAGCATGCATGCATACCCAAACCCAAAAGTCGAAATCTAGCTCCTATCTACTGTTCGTTTAGTGAAACATTCAGACGATAAAAGCAGGCTCGAATGTAGCTGGGGGAATATCTGTGAAGGTTCAATATCCTGAAATTGGTATTTGTGGACTTTCTTGTCGGCTTTGTCCTATGTATCATACCGGGGGGAAAAGCAAATGCGGGGGATGCAAGAGCGAATTCAGGATGGCTGCTGGTTGCATGCATGCGACTATGAGTTGAAAAAGAAGGAAAGGTTAGGAGTTTGCTTGCATGCTCCGCCTCATTCTTACTTAGTCTCGAATCTAGCTGAGTTATGTAGGGATTGGAACGACTGCCCATTCTTCACCGTTTAGCTGCATCACCAGAAGGTACGGTAATCCATCAATGACCACGATTTGTCCGTCATCTGTTGTGATGATGTTTCCACCGTAGGTTCGTCCTTCGCTTGTTGGGTGAAGCGCAGCCTGACAAAGACATGGGTTACCGTCTCCATCGCCAAGATAATTCACAGGGAAAGTTGAGAAGTCAGGTGACTTGCAGCAACCGTTGGGAAAACCGTTGTTTCGAGCGTCAACATAGGTTTTTGGTCCTCCTTTGAAACAGCAGGGGCCGAAATAGCCAGCAACGGTTCCATCAGCAAGAATCAAGGGAACAAAAGCTTCAATGGCAGCTTCATTCATGCCCATAGCTTCTACCAGGTTCACAAGATCTTCTGGTGATAACTCGTAAATCCATGAACCGAACTCCATCCATATTACATCCACCATATAGTCGGCTGCTTCAGTTTGACAGCCTTGTTTTGTCTGCAGAGGCGTTGCGAATATTGGTATAGCTAAAGCGAATGACAGGAATAGAACAGTCATCAATGAACTCAGTGCTAGTTTTCTCATTTTGAACTCATTTCCTCCATATATTTGTATGCAGAACTGTTGCTTGGAGATTATTAAGTGCATAAGGTTTTTCTACTATAGTAACGAATTTCACCTAGTGGGAGGTTAAAGGTTATGAGAACAGCCGATCTCAAGAAGACCATTTTAAAAGTGTTTGGAGGCAGAGAATTCTATGGCTATGAGATACATAAGGTTCTACTGTCGCGAGGAGTTGAGATTGCGATCAGTCGTCTCTATCGAGTTCTTACTGAAATGCTGAGGGAAGAGCTACTCGAAGGAAGATGGGAAAAGAGTAGCAAGGGGCCAAAGAGAAGGATATACAAAATCGGTGACGCAGGAAAAGGTGAACTGGACAAGATTTTCCTAGATGCGATCCAGATCGTCCATATGTTCTATGGCAAATATCTAATGAGTCTCGCTCCCAAAATCAACATCCTCGACGAAATATATTCTCCGCTCATAGAAGACCTCGAAGAGCCTAGCAACATGGCTTGTATCACTCCACAATACACGCCAATACACGAATGGTTTATGCGAACTGTCCACAAGATTTCGCCTCAAGGAGAGATTCACTTGGTCAAACCGAAATCTCTGGAGATCGACTTGAAACTAGACAATTTGACAGTTCTGAATGGCAGTTACCACGATATTCCGTTGAAGAAGAATTTCCTTGACCTACTAGTCATCATGGATCTCCCCAAGAAGCCGTCTCTAAAGAGGGCGTTGAAAGAGTGGTATAGAGTCCTCAAGCAAAATGGGAAACTGGGAATATTGACGCCCACAATTCTGCTAACGAAACATGAGGATCCAATGACAATTGGTGACTTCGTTGAGAAACATGAGCATGAAATCATAGAGAAAGGTGAGAAAATCGACAAAGACCTCCTCCAGGCACCGCTAAAAAACATCTTCGCTGAAGTCAAAGAGAGACAGATTGCACATATTACCGTCATCCAAGCCACTCCAAGAGGGCGCGTGAATTCTAGCGAAATGAATTAAAACGCGCATGCATAATATCACATTTGTTTGTCCGTCTTGGCGTGTTTTCTGTGTTTTGTTTGTATGCGCGTATTTGCACGAAAAAAGAGGGAAGATGAACAAATCGCGTTCTCTAAATTTTGCATGCATGTATGCAATTTTACTCTTCTCGCTTGAGGGCTTCGAGTTGCTTTCTTAATGTTTTCCTCGCTGTCTCCAACGTAGTTAATCCATGAACTTCGTATTGGACAGTTCCGGCATTCGGGGCTCCGCTAGTATAGAGTGCAATTCTTCAAGCGATTCTACCTCGATGATGCCGCCTCCCCCCTGATTGTTGGCGAGATTGCCGCCAACAGCCTTTCCACTCTTGAGGTATTGCTCCCAGTAATCTAGTGTCGCTAGGACTAGTTTAATTCTTTCTTCGGATGGCATTTGTGGAATGCCTAGAGGACGCATTAGCACTAGGAATTTCAGACTATCACCTCCTTTTGGTGCAGACGAAGAACTACCGCTTTGGGGTCTAATAATCAACTACGGAATCCTAACTATAGCACCAACAATCACATAGTAGAGGCTTAACGTTCATGAGTCGATTCTTATGATGAATCTTCCGCGCGCGCATTCAAGTAAGCCTTCCCGTAGCATCTCAGTCAGAACCAGATAAAGGCGACTAGTCTCAACCCTCCGGGACACAAGAACCTTGTGAACATCGTAGCCGTAGAATTCTCTGTCTCCAAACACCTTTAGAATAGTCCTTTTAAGATCGACCGTTCTCACAGCGCCTAACCTCCAAACTATATGTAATTCGGTACTACAGCAAAAAAATCCTATGTCCTTAATAAGCTCCAGACAGTAGCCTTACACTAATGAAAAAGGAAGCAATGAGTCCAAAATGAAAAAGCTAATACTAGGCTCAGCAATGACTGCTTTGCACGCGCGCATTGTAGATGCTTGTTCTAGGACTATATACAGTAAATGTTTATTTGGTCTAGATGTATAGGTAGTGCACCCAATGAACTTGGAATGTGAGTTGACAACACTAATGAAAAGAAAAGCATCAATTTTCGGATTAGTTTTATTGCTGATTTGGATACTACCTGTGGCCCTCAATGTTCCGCTAGTCCGAGCTGATGTGGGAGGAACAGGCAAATTCCTGACAATAGAAATCGTGGGGGAAGGGTTTGTGAAGGCAACTAAGATTGAATCTGGGGAAACCTGGGACTTCTATTGGGCAGATCCACCAATGACCGAGAAAGTAGGTGCTGGCACCGTCAAACTGGAGGCTTTTGCCTCTGCCAATTGGGAATTCTCACACTGGGAAGGAGACCTAACTGGCTCAGAAAACCCCACGGACTATAAGACACAAAAATACGGATATGTGATGGCGGTCTTTGTCAGGAAAACCTACACCATTACAGCGTCTGCTGTGGGCAATGGTACTGTTGAGCCTGAAGGCGAGGTGCTGGTAGAACATGGGGCAGATCAAACGTTTAATTTTGTTCCAGATCTGGGCAATCATGTTTCGAGAATTTTCACTGATGTGGATGGTTATCTTCGCAGTTTTGCACTGAACTATACTTTCTACAACGTAACTGCGGATCATATAATCAGCGTGTCCTTTTCTGCGGATGGAACGGCAATTGTGGATGCTGGATACGACGTGTACGCCTTTCTAGCTGCAGGTGCTACTCTGGGCTTTGATGAAACCGAAGGGGGGGTGGCAACTGGAGAGTCGGTCGATTATCCAGTTGGGACGTATGCCGTAATCTGGGACATCAACGTGCCTTTTGCCTTCGTCGATGAAGGTCTGGTGTGCCTGGAATACGATGACACTGGTTTAAATGAAACAGAAGAAAGCAACTTGCGCTTGATTCACGCTGAATCAAAGTGGGCCTTCCTCAGCGATGTAAACCAAGACTTGATAGTCGATGGAGCTGACGTGTCCATTGTGGCGAATGCGGTCAAGCAGGGTCAGTGGTATGATCCATGGTTGGACATAAACAACGATGGGTTCGTTGATGAAGACGATGTGCATATCGTGAATGACAACAAAGGAGCATTCTTGGAAGACATTACAGTCGAGGTCAACACGGACCTCAACCTCATCTTCGGACGAACCGGTTGGTTCTCAATATTTGGCGCGCGCAAGGGTGGGGTCAAAAAATAGGACTCAGACGCAGACTTAGGCTGCTAAATTCACCCGTTCGTGAGTGAGTTTCTTCATTGTGGCAAGTGCTATTGAGTGATTTCGCCTTTGCGCGCAAAGAGCAGCGCTAACACCGCATCATCGACATAGACGAACAAAATCAACCAAACGTCCTTTTCTAGGCGACAGGTAAGTGAATCTGCGAAAACCGTTTTAGTTGCTACAAGTATAGGACTATGTGATTTACCTGAGTTATTATTGTTGGTTGATCGGTTAGGGACAGCCGATGGCGTTAGACTGGAATCTCGCGGCAATCCTAGAAAAGGCGAAAGAACAGGAAAGAAAGTACGGATGGCTCTATTCGGCATGGTCCTATGAGCATGCTCTACGTGTCAAACCGGATGATGTTTCTTTCGCTGCGGAGACTTGGAAAAAGATAGGGGATTGTTACGATCTAGCTTCTAGAAAGAGTGAGAACTTGGACGAGTTCAAGAAGCTTCGGCATCTGGCAGTAGAGGCCTACAGAAACGCGGGGAACCTTTTTGGAGGCTTGAAAGACCATGGAAGAAGCTTAATGTGCAAGGCAAGCGCTGAATATTCACGTTCTTGGTTGGCACCCAATCCTTCTGAAGTAAAGAGCGCGCTTGATGAATGTTCCACTCTTGGAAAAGAAGCTTTGAAGGTTTTTAGAACTGCGAAGGATGAACCGAATTATGGGAAGGCCTGTAACGATCTGTTGTCATGCCTCTGGGAGCTCCTGCATTTCGCCCCTACAGAGAAGGAAAAGCGAATCATCGCTGAAGACGGAGTACACTACAGCAACGAGGCCGTCTCAGTTCTTTCGGCACTCAACAACAAACCGGAACTCCTTCTAGCTTACTCTTTGGCAAGCCGCTGCTGTTGGTATTCCTCAAACATCAATGAACAAGAAGAGAAAAGACAGGAGCAGGCTCAAAGGAGTCTGGAATATTCTGAGAAAGCGCTAGCTCTTTCTAAGGAGGTGAATAACCCCTACTACACTGCAATGGCAAAATGGTCTGCAACTCTGAGCACCCTATTCTTCACAGATCGAATCGAAGATTCCTTGCACCACGCTGAGGAAATGCTGCAACAAGGAGCCAAAGTAGACGACAATTACCTGAAAGGTGTTGCTTCCTACCTCCTAGCGTTTGTGACAGATTGGATGGTTCCCCGAGAAGTAAATCCGGACAGAAAAGAGGAGAAATGCAAGGAGATAATCAAGTACAGCGAAGACGCCACCCACTATCTCGAGCCGATTTCACGAGACGCCGTCATAGGTGAAACCTACATGTTCTACGTACAAAGCTACTCCACTTTGGCCAGCGAGTTTGCCACTAAGCCGTTGGAGAGGCTTGACCTGTCAAAAAAGGCGGTGGAAATCGGTCGGAAAGGCCTAGAATATGCAGTCCGATCAGGGTCTCCAGATGCCATTGGATCTATCCGTCACACGCTTAGTAAGGCATTGCATTCATACTCCAATCTGGAGCCTCGAAGAGCTGAGAAAGCAAGACTGCTGCAAGAGGCTTTGGATCTTCGAAACGGATACCTCGAAATTGTCGAAAAGACATTTCCGTCTAACTATTGGATTCTTGGCTTGGGGAAGGTCTACGCTGCACAATTGAAAGCAGAGTTGGCCAAACTAGAAACCGAGGAAGACAGAACAATAGCTTTTCTAAGAGGGGCCGCCTCAGACATCGAAGATGGCGTTTCAAACTGCGAGAAATGGATCTTGCATCGCCCCTCACCCCCCCTCATAACCACCGTCGCAGAATATGAAGACTGGTTTGGAAGAATTCTCGAAGAACTTCACGCAATTACTAAAGAGGAAAAATCGCTTCGCAAGGCAACCATGGTATACACTAATGCTGCGGAAAAGTTTGAGAGGGTTGACTTGTCCAGTCGGGTCGCCGAGTCCTTCTGGAGAATAGCCAGAAACCAAGACCAACTGGGCGAAAATCTGGCGGCAGCCGAAAGCTTTCACAAGGCATTTAAGGGGTACGACGTGACCGCTCGAAAGATACCTTCTTTCTCGGACTTCTTCACAGACTACGGATCATACATGAGAGCGTGGAGCGAAATTGAGAAAGCGAAATCTGCTCATGCCAACAGAGACTATGGCACTGCTAAGAAACATTACAACAAGGCAGTGAGGCTCCTGAACCGAACAAAGAGATGGAACCACCTTTCTTCGAACTTCCGTGCCTGGGCCATTCTAGAACAGGCAGAGAGTCTGAGCCGGCGGGAAAAAAACACGAAGGCTATCAGGGCGTTCAACAAAGCGGCAAGGCTCTTCCGCGAAGTCCAAACGTCCCTTCACGTAGCGGCTGACGAAATCAGGAATGAAGACGAACAATACCTCATCAAAGCGCTCGTCGAAGTCTCCGATACCCGAAGAAGCTATTGTCTCGGCAGAGTGGCCTTGGAAGAGGCAAGAATTCTAGATAGGCAGGGCGATCATGTAGCTGGATCAGAGAAATACGGTTCAGCTGCCAAGGCATTCCAAAGCATTTCCAAAGATGGACCTGAGCGCACCGCTAGAGAGTTGCAGCCAATAGTCTTTCTTTGCAGAGCATGGCAGAGAATGTTGATGGCGGAAGCCAAAACGTCAACGGAACTGTATGAAGAGGCGGCCAAACTCTTTGAGAAAGTCCACGAATACAGCTCTGACCAAACAACGAGTCTGCTTGCTTTAGCCCACAGCAACTTCTGCCATGCCTTGGTGGCTGGCACAGAGTTTGAGATCACTAGAGATGTCAAGAAATATTCAGAGGCCAAGAAATTCATGGAAGTGGCAGCGAGCTACTATTTGAAGTCAGGTTTTGATACTGCCGCGGAATACGCCAATGGGACACAGCGCCTTCTTGATGCCTATGTCTTAATTGAAAACGCTAAGGCAGAGAGCGATCCGACGAAGAAAGCGAAATACTTCATGATGGCTGAAAAGGTCTTGCAGTTTTCCGCTGCCTCTTTCAGGAAAGCACAGCATCAGGAGAAAACCACGCAGGTTCAACAACTTAGCAAAAAGGTCAAAGAGGAACGAGAACTGGCAGTAATGTTGAAAGAGATTTTCCAGGCACCTACAATAGTTTCATCTACTCAAAGTTTTGTCACGCCGACTGCAAGTGCAGAAGAAGCCGTGGGTTTGGGAAGTTTTGAAGGGGCAAACATCCAAGCTAACTTGATTTCGCGAATCCAACAGGTGGGCGCCGGAGAGGGTATCCCTCTAGAACTGCACATCGCTAATGTGGGCAAGGAGTCCGTTATACTTTCTCAGATTGATCAGATTCTCCCAGCGGGATTCGAGCTACTTGAGCAACCTGATTATTGCCATCTGGAAGATTCCCATCTTAACTTGAAGGGAAGACGGCTAGATCGCTCAAAGACAGAAGAGATTACCATGGTATTGAGATCATTTGATCAAGGCGCCTTCGAAGTCAAACCAAGCATTCTGTATATGGATGAAAGTGGACAACAACTCTTGTGCGAACCCGCGCCAGTGACAATTGAGGTGTCGGAGGCTGTTCCTCAGAAGCGGATTGCCACGGGATGTGAAGATCTGGACAACTTGCTGTTGGGTGGGTTGCCTGAAACGTATCCGGTGATCTTGACGTCTCCTTTCTGTGACGAAAGAGACTTGCTGATCAGAAGATTTTTGGAAGTGGGGGTAGAGAATGCTGACATCACGTTCTATGTTACTGTTGATCCGGGAGAACTCAAAAATCTTGCAGCGGAGAATCAATCGAGCTTTCAGCTTTTCATCTGTAATCCCAACGCAGACAAGATCGTCGAGGCTTCGTCAAACGTATTTGGGCTTGAAGGCGTCGAGAAGCTAACCAACATTAACATCGCTTTGACGAAAGCCATTCGTGAACTAAAAGAGTCAGAAGATCGCGCAAAGCGGATTTGTATTGAAATAGTATCGGATATTCTCCTGCAGCACAATGCCGTTCAAACGCGAAGATGGTTGACCGAGCTGGTCACCGAGTTGCGGGCGAGGGGATTCACCACGTTGGCGGTGATGAACCCCTTGATGCATCCGCCTCAAGATGTGCAAGCTATTTTGGGGCTCTTTGAAGGTGAGATCGCTATTTACGATGAGAAGACTAGAGAAGGCTCCCGAAAACTCCTGAAGGTCAAGCGGTTGTACAATCAAAAATACGTGGACAGCGCAGTGCCCCTCCAGAAAGAAAAGATGAGGCTGCCAGTTGAGGTGTCGGAGGCTGTTCCTCAGAAGCGGATTGCCACGGGATGTGAAGATCTGGACAACTTGCTGTTGGGTGGGTTGCCTGAAACGTATCCGGTGATCTTGACGTCTCCTTTCTGTGACGAAAGAGACTTGCTGATCAGAAGATTCCTCGAAGAGGGAACGAAAGGCGGAGCTATGACATTCTACGTGGATACAGAGGTAAGCGGAATTGAAAAGCTTGCCGAAGAGTTTCCGACCAACTTCTACTTGTTTGTCTGCAATCCTCGGGCCGACCTCATGATCCGCGACTTGCCCAACGTAATCAAACTGAGAGGGGTGATGGACTTGACCACTATCAATGTTGCGCTAAACAACGCCATTCGCAATTTAGACGATAAGTCAAATGACCCCCGAAGGATTTGTATCGCAATAATCTCAGATGTCCTACTCCAACATCAAGCTATCACCACCAAGAAGTGGTTGACTTGGCTGGTCACCGAGTTGCGGGCGAGGGGATTCACCACGTTGGCGGTGATGAACCCCTTGATGCATCCGCCTCAAGATGTGCAAGCTATTTTGGGGCTCTTTGAAGGTGAGATCGCTATTTACGATGAGAAGACTAGAGAAGGCTCCCGAAAACTCCTGAAGGTCAAGCGGTTGTACAATCAAAAATACGTGGACAGCGCAGTGCCCCTCCAGAAAGAAAAGATGTAGAAGTCTGCATACATGCTATCTAGTTCTCCGTCTTGTGAAAACGCTCCAAAACAGACGATCAAAGCGTTAGAATAAACAAAAGAAATCAAATAGACACCAACAGCGGTGGATTGACAGCCGCAGGTTGTCCCCTCAGCCATGGATGGTGCGGCCGCCGGGATTCGGACCCGGGTTATCGGCTCGGGAAGCC
>CAYFZQ010000035.1:0-14361 GCA_964347825.1 uncultured Candidatus Bathyarchaeia archaeon
CAGGTGTAGTGAAAATGGGGTCATTTTATGGAATGCTGACAAGCGAAACGACTGCAGTAGCGGAAATATCGGGCATAATAGTATATCCTTAGGATGAATGATGTATTAATGGAATGGAAACCATAAGCTGGAATTTGAACCTGTAATACTCCCTTTTTTCTATTTTCTTTCTGTCACATCCATACTTGGTTGGTAATCTATTTCTCTAATGTCTTCATTAAGAATGAATATCAAGCAAGTAGACATCCTCAGTCTATCAATCTAAGAAATTTCCTATCCTCAAATTATTAGTGCACGAGCGAGTCTTCCAGAAAAGATGAAGTTTTTATGACGCCGTATCAACTATCCAATTTGGAGCAACAGATCTCGCGTGAAAGCAATGAAAGTCACGGTGCAATACTTAGGGTTTATTCGCGAACTGCTAGAAACAAAAGGCGAAGAGTTCGAGCTCAAAGAAGGCGCCGTGCTATCTGATGCACTGAACGAAATCGCCCAGACTTATGGGAAGAAATTCCAGAAAGAAGTCTTCGAACCAGGAGACATCGATGTAAAGACGGGGTTTGCGGTCACAGTGAACGGCTTCTTGGCCGGCCAACTCAAAGGCCTTGCGACCCCGTTGAAAGCAGATGATAGTATTATCTTAATGACTCTGCCAAGTGGAGGCTAAACCAGCGGATCTTGCTCGCTTGTCGAAGCGACGAGGTGGCAAACGGAAGATTCTAAAGGAGGAAGAGGGCGCGTTCAGTGACGTCGATAGCAATCATAAGCTCATTGAGATTTCGAAGCTAATTTCTTAAGTATCGTGTTGTAGACATCCAATGCAGATTTTTCGTCTTCCACGTTTTTCATCAACATTCTCCCTCCGCTGAACAAGGTAACTTCAACATCGCCTCGGTATTTGAAGACAATCGCAAATGATGATTTTATGAGCATCTTGAAGTCTCGCTTCAGGGTTTGATAGGCATCATCAAGTCTGATATTCAGCGCGTTTGAAGGATTAATGTTGACTGTGTTACTACCGCACAGCCACGCAAGTCGTTCCTTACGTTCCGCGGCTTCCTCCATCTTGCCCTGACAGGCTGGACAATCTGGCCTTCTGAAGATGTCAATTGTCGCGAAATACATGTCCCGGAAGTCGCAGACCATCAGTTTCCCCTTGAGGGGCTCTCCTATTCCTGCAAGTAGTTTTATGGTCTCCATAGCTTGCATTGTTCCGATGATTCCCGGGGTTGCCCCCAAGACGCCACGTGTCTCACAGGTTTGGAGGTACCGATCATCGAGGTTTGGAAAGACGCAAGTTAGACAGGGGGTTTCCGGAGGCGCAAAGACGGAGAGGTTTCCTTCAATTCCTATCGCCGCCCCAAACACGTAGGGAATCTTGTACTTGATGCTGGCCCGATTCAAGAGGTAGCGTGTCCGCATGTTGTCCAGTCCATCTACGATGCAGTCCACATTCTTCACGATGTCGTCAAAATTGCTTTCATTGATACTTTGGGAAACCGCATCCACCTCGATCTCCGGGTTCGTCTGTCTGATCCTTTCGGTCGCAGCTTCTGCTTTGGGGTATCGTAGATCATCCACAGTGTAGAGAACTTGGCGATGGAGGTTTCTCAGTTCTACGGTATCTTGATCTACCAATCGGAGATAGCCCACGCCTGCTAGAGCGAGGTAGAGAGTTGAAATGCTACCGAGGCCCCCAAGTCCAACGATGACCACTCTGGCCTTCCTCAATATTTGCTGTCCCTTTGCGCCGAGCTCAGGGAGCACGGTTTGTCTTATGTAGAACTCGTCAGAGTTGAAGGAACTAGGTCCATCCATGAAGGGTCCGTCCAAACATTCCGGAAGAACGGTTGAGTTCCTGCGGTCAGTTGATAGCCTAAAGAAAGCAGTTGTATTTAAGTCGTGAGAGTGCTGAAGAGGAAGCTGAGATCGCGTATTCTGCGTCTGCGTTGGTGTCGATATCAGTGGGCGAGGGTCAGTAACCTGAACGCCACGCCGCCAACAAGGGTGGCGAAAAGTATCTCAAACACGGTAATGAAGAGGGCTTTCTTCCAGCCAAACTCCTTAACCAGGACAGCGATCGTGGCCACGCACGGGATGTATAGCATGGCTACCAGAGTGAACACAACCATCTGCACCGACGTCATGACCTGGGCGAAATTCGTCGTTTCCAAGAGGCTTCCTAGCATTATGAGGGTCAGTTCTTTTCTCAACACACCAAAGATCAAAGCAATTCCGGCGACAGCTGGTAATCCCAGCCAAGTGACAGTGATGGGTTTGAGGATATTTGCAGCGGGATCCAAGAGGTTCATAACCTCTATCGTCTGCATGCATGCATCTAGTCGCTGAGAAAAAGTGATGAAGCTTTGAATTCGCTTCAAGTCGACGCTTTCAGAGCTTCTTGAAAGAGTTTCTTTACGACTGCAACTCGAGCTTTTTGCGATAGGATGTCTTTGGTTGTGAAGTCCAAAGCCTCTTCGGGGCACCATTCTACGCATTTGGGCTCTCCGTCGCAGAGATCACAGACATACACAACTCGGGTTTCTGGGTGCAACTGAATGGCGCCGTAGTCGCAAGCTTCTATACACCAGCCACACCCGTTGCACTTTTCCTCGTCAACCATGATGATACCGGTCTCCTCAGACTGCTCAAGTGCGTCACGGGGGCATGCGGCTACGCATGGGGCATCTTCGCATAGTCGGCATGCGATTGCAAGGTTTACAAGAGGGTTGAGGCGGACAGCGCGTATTCGAGATTTCGTTGGATTGAAGGTGTCTTCATGTTCTAACGAGCAAATATACTCGCAGACACAACAGCCGACGCATTTGGCTGGGTCGCCCGAGACGAATTTCTTCGGATGAGTTGACGACATGCTACTTTCCTCCTTTTCTCTTCTTGGTAGTCTTCGGCTTGGCCAATTTTTTCTTCACAATGGGAATGAGCTCTTTCATGCCCAGCTCTTTGAGCTTCTCCTCGGTTGGAATACCGTTTTTCGTCCATCCGCGTACGGCGTAGTAGTCGTCGAGACCGACGTCGAACTCCTTTTGCTTTACATATGCTCCTTGTGCGACGCCCTTTTCTGGTACGGGCACGTTCAAGGTCTTTGGCGGCAATTGATCGTATTCTCGTGTTCCTTTTCCTTCTCGGACGTTCAAGACCCTCGCTAGGTTGTTTATCCGCTCACCCGCTTCCATAAGTTCCTGGGGGGTCATCTTGATGCCCGTGGTCAAGGTGTAGTATTTTGCCATGTCATCGACTCCATCATAGTAGACGCCTCTCGAGAACTTGCACAGGATAAGTGAGTCTATGACGTCGTACAGATCTTCGCCATCTTTGACGATTTTTCCTCGCCCCTTTTCGATTTTGAAGCGGTCGACCTTTCCCTTTACGTCGGGTGAATAAGCTCCGGATCGAAGGTGGCATGCTCCACGGTAGGAAACCGAGAAGCCCAAGGCAGCGGTTTGCAGCGTTCTCAGATCATAGCCGGGTAACTCTAGTCCTTTGATGTGATTCGCGTAGTTGACCGCACCTTTGCCGATTTTTTCGGCGGCTCTCATGCTTCCCTCCGCGAGTACTTCACCTAGCCATCCCTTTCTACCCCCGATTCTTTTAGTGAGCTCAACTAAGGCTTCGGCATTACCAAAGCGGAGATCCAGTCCATCTGTCTCCTTTTTCGTCAGGATTCCGTTTTCATAACAATCCATGGCGAAGCTCACAATGACACCTGTTGATATGCCATCCATACCATAGTGATCGCATTGATAGATTGATTCGATAACAGCGTCCAAGCGGTCCACACCGCAGTTTGGTCCGAGTGCCCAAAGACACTCGAATTCCACTCTAGCAGTTGTCCCCTTGTATGGGCCTTCTGGAACTACAGCGATGTGGTCGCAGCGCATACCACAGGTCGCACATCCGACAATCTTCTTTATGTAACGTTCGTTCAAGTATTCTCCACTGACTTTTTCGGCGCCTTCGAAGCTGGCTTGAGTAAAGTTTCTTGTAGGCATAGCTTGTATTGCGTTTAGGACAAGAACGTTCTCGGGGGTTCCCAGAGTTCGGTATTTCCTCGTGGCTGGGCCTTTCATGCGTTCATGTATCATCTTGACGAATTCGGTGAATCCTTCGAGGTCAGCTACGTTGACGTCATTAGTTCCTCGAACAGCTACGGCCTTCAGGTTTTTAGATCCCATCACGGCGCCCATGCCGGTTCTTCCAATAGCTCTGAATTCGTCGTTAATGATGCAAGCAGTTCGGACCTGTTTTTCACCTGCTTCCCCAATCGCTGATACGCGGATATAGAAATCACCCAAATCTTCTCTGATAGCTTTCTCTGTTTCGTGGGGGGATTTTCCCTTGAGATACTCGGCATCCATCAGTTGAACCGTGTCGTCGTCGATCCACGCGTATACGGGCTTTTCCGACTTGCCTGTAAAAATGACGGCGTCGTAGCCGGCACGTTTTAGTTCTGCTCCGAAAAAGCCGTGAGATTTGGATTCAGCGATTCCGCCGGTTAAGGGCGACTTCGAGACTACCGCGTAACTGTTTCCTGCGGAAGCCGCCATCGTACCACTGAGAGGACCTGTTATGAATAGGAGGGGGTTTTTTGGGCTGAGGGCGTCGACGCCGGGCTTGGAGTTATCCAGAAACAGCCGCATTCCAAGTCCTATTCCTCCGATATAATGTTTGGCCATCTTCTCATCTAAGGGTTCAACATTGACTGCTCCAGACGTCAGGTCCACGTGTAGTATCTTTCCAGCATATCCAAACAAAGGTATTCCTCCAATTTGATCATTATATGATTTCGAAGAAGTATCAAATGAGAGAGGGTCAGATATTTAGTTTTCCCCAAGTGTGACTGAGGAGATTCCTTGTTGCAGTGGGGAGCAAGAAATTCAAGTTGATGGTGGGCAGTCAAGGGTGGAGGCTTAGCGATGGTGTACACAAACGCCCGCTGAGAAATAGGTGGTCTTACTGAAGTCTGTTTGCTCGCGATTCGGAGGTCATGAACGCGTTTCTATTCGGGGCTCTTGTTCTTGAAATACTCTCTGATCCTAATCAAGTCTTTCATCGTGTTTACCGTCAACCAGTCTCCCTCGTATTTCAGGCTTCTTAGGTGCTTCTCGTCGGCCATTTCCTGCATGGTCGTCAACTCCAAGTTTCCTTCTCTCGGAAAGTATCTCTCTACAAGTTCTTTGGAGAAGACATAGTGCCCTACATTGACCCACACCTTCACGAGGGGTTTCGACTCAAATCTGGTAACGAAATCATTCTTGGTGACGACTCTTCCAAACGGAAACTGAGGTTTAGCCAGAAGCACTGCGGCTCCCTCACTAGCGCAGTGAAAGAGCGTCCTAGGATCATAGAAGACCATGTCATCGACGTTCATGACATAGAATTTCTCAGAGGTCACAAGCGTGGTTGCCGCTTTTACTGCGCCTCCAGTGCCAAGCTTCTTTTGTTCCAAACTGAACTTGACCGCGTCGTTTGAGACATAAGGTGACTCAGGTAACTCTTTGTTTGAAGCGAGAACTACAGTGCTGAAGTTATGCTCCAGCAGCCATCGGATTTGCCTGTCGACCAAAGTCTCGGTTTGAGAAATCTTCAGTAGAGGCTTGGGAGTCCATGTGGCTGGTTTGAGTCTCCAGGCTTCTCCTCCGCAGAGGACGATGGCTTCATAATGCATATTTTCGACTCTCCCTCGGAGTTGTTCCTATTGTCGATCCGCTTCATATTTAAAGGTCTTCTTTGGCTGCGCGCGCAGTTATGTGCTGGAAGGAACGGGAGAGAGCGGCGCAAAACCTTAATCGCGAAATCGCTTACCGCTTGTTGATGAGGATGAAGTGGATCCGAAGTCTAAAGGTAACAACACTTGTGGAGAACTTCGCGGCGAGAGGGAATCTCGGCCAGGCGGGGCTCTCTCTGCTCTTGGAATTCCGAGACACTGGCGGCGACGACCGGAAAGTAGTCTTCGACACGGGCGACCAGAAGGAGGCTTTGCTGTATAATGTGAAGCACCTCGAAGTAGACATGAGCGATGTCGATTGTGTTGTGTTGAGTCACGGTCATCACGATCACACAGCGGCCTCGGTAGAAATAGTGAAGGCTTCTGGAGGCGTGAAGGTCTACGCGCACCCGTACACGTTTCTTCCTCGGTTTCACAAGGGCAGGAAGCGGAGGCGCCGATCTGTAGGCGTTCCTGATGGCGAAGGCCTCGAGGCGATCGAGGCGGCAGGCGGAGAGGTCTTGCTCACTCCAGACCCTACAGAGGTGGTGCCCGGGCTCTGGACGACCGGTCAAGTTGAGAGGGTGACCCCTTTTGAGACTGCTCTGCAACTCTCTAGTGGCGAGAGGTTGATCATAATCGTAGATGGCGTAGAGACAGATGATGGAATACTCGATGATCAAGCTCTATGGATGAATGTTGAGGAGACCGGTCCATTTGTGGTTACGGGATGCGCCCACGCAGGTCCTGTAAATACCCTGTTGCAAGTCCAGAAGCTTGGCCACTTCAATCAGATATATGCCTTGATAGGCGGTACCCACCTTATTGGGCGTCCAGAAGAATACCTTGACTGCACGGTTAAGGAGCTCAGACGATTTGGATTGGAGCTCATCTCGCCCTGTCACTGTACAGGATTCAAAGCTATGAGTAGGCTTTGGCACGCTTTCCCCGATGCGTTCATCCTGAACTTCAGCGGCAGAGTACTTGAAGCGGGAAAAGAACCCGAAAGACGGGTGATGTAGTTACTGGAGCGAAATGATTCAGACTGACTTTTGGCAATGCGTTCGAATGTCGGTGCTAGACCTCGAGTTGTATCTTCATCTTAGTGAGGTTGTTACAGCCGGTCTTCGTGACCTCAACCAAATCCTCAATTCTGACGCCACCAAGCTTAGGATCATAAAGTCCAGGCTCCACGGTCACCACGTTATGCTCCTTTAACGGAAACTTGTAGACTTCATTCAAACCTGGGCCCTCATGGATCTCTAAGCCCACTCCATGGCCAAGGCTGTGCGTGAATCCTTTCTGTATCTGTTTTCCTCCTCGAATAGTCTCGTACCCAGCCTTCTCAATTACGTCGCAACATAGGTTAAAGGGGGCACTGCCGAGAACGCCTTCATGCAACGCGTCGGCGCTTGCGTTCTTGGCTTCAAGAACCACTTCAAACATCTTCTTGACCTCCTTCGGCGCTTTGCCTTTAACCACGGTGCGGGTCATGTCCGTCCAGTAGCGGCGTCTCATGCTTCGAGGATATACGTCGAGGATGATTGGCTGGTTCGCCTTCAGTTCGTCCTGCGGGTTGCCGAAGTAATGGGGGTTCGCTGAGGCGGGACCGCAAGCAACGATGATCTCTTCTTCCATGACGATTCCTCTGTCGAGGAAGGCGTGGCCCATCATGGATTTCACCTTGCCGGATGTCAAGGGTTCTCTTCTTCCCTCTTTCTTGTGCGTCAGGGTGCCTTTGGGTCCAACATCGCAGTTGGCTATGAGATTGATTATATCGGTCGTGACTTCCTCTACGACTGCTTGGATTTCTTTGATTTCGTCAATCTCGTCTTTCTCTTTCGTCTCTCTGGCTTTTTCTATGATGTCGAACATGGGCTTTATGGCCAGGCCTTCCTTTCGGAGTATGTCGGTCGCCATTGTGGGGAAGTTGTATGGTACGCATATGCTGGTCGCTTTGCCCAGTTCCTTCTCTGCGACAGTTGCAAGGAATTTCATCACGCCGACTTTTGGTTCTTCGGCCGCCTTGATGATCTCCATGAAGTTGTAATCCGCATACGATCTGACGTCCTTGACGATAGACTCCTTCTGCGCTCTCGGGAATTCCATCGAGTTGACTACGATTGTGGGTTCGGCGTCTAGCCTTTTGAATAAGACAAATGGATCTGTAGCGAGAAAGCCGGTTAGGTAGTACATGTTGACGTTTTTCCAACTCCCAGCGTATAGGAAGAGAGCTTCTACGTCTTTCTCGGCTAGAATTTCATCTAGATTTTGTCTCAAAGCCTATCACGCTCTTTCGGTGTAGTTCCGTTGGTTGGAAGATAAAACTTGTTATGGAACAGGTGAACTGATGCTGGAGACCAGAAGAATGCCGTGTATATGACCTTGTGAAGCACGTAGGCATAAAGGTCTAGGGCACATAGTCTAGCGTGTGCCCTGTGAGGCGTTCGCGGCAAGTCGAAATGCATGTAGGTAGATAGCACGCGTTTGATAGTATGGCGCTATCGGGTTGCGTGTCTTCGAAGTACTATATGGGTTTAACAAGGAGAGGTTCAAGAGCATACTGTAGCGCTGAAAGATGTCTCGCGATTTCCAATCCTTTTCCCGTGAGCCTGTATCTGGCCACTTCAAAACTTTCCAAGGGATCTTGTGCCTTTAACACGTCACAGAGCTCCAGTAAGTGCAAGTACTTGTTTGCTTGACCAAAGTTGAGATTGGCACTTCGCATGATCCCTGTCTTGGTCTTACCTTGCGGGTCGTCACTAACGGCATCCAGAATATCCGTAACTATGGTTATTCTATCCCTGTACTTGAACTTCGACTGCAATGTCAATTTGACTAGCGTCCCAAATGGCAAGTTGCAGTACATAACGACACCATAATAATATAGCGAAGAATCATAAGATATGCTTTTCGATACAGTTCTTAGTACGTGCTTACCAAACGCACAGAATATGGGTCGGTAGGCTGCAAATCCAGCGTGCCAACCCAAGTCATCTTCCAAGATTATTGCGGGTTCTCGGTGCGCTCCAACCACTATGCATGCATATGCGCACCACCCGAGAAGGGCTTCATGTTATAGATGCCTGCAAGATATGCCATTGTCTTATGAGGCAGCTTTCGTAATCACTCTTCAGCTTTCTTCTCATTCCTTTGGTTTCGCTACATGTTTGTGTATCTTGAGATAGTCTTTTCGCGTATTTAGCTAGAAAGCCAATTCGCAATTCACAAAGTTTTTAGTAGAACATAACTTGTCTCTTCATCATGAGAAACACGAGGTTATTCTGGACACTAGGTTGCTGGATTTCACTATTTCTCTTATCCATGTATCATAACATCTTCCACCCTCATGAGTCTGCGTTTCCAGTATGGTATGCCACATTCGTAGTCTGGACAGTCGGGCTGGCTGCGCTCTCGTCCCTGAAGAAAAAGGTTGACGCCAACTAGACACTGAGTGCTTGCTAAATAAACGGGAAGGAGTATCTAACGTTATCTGTCTTGGCGTTGTCCTTTTCCATTTTTCAGTGATTCCTCGTACGAATTGTAGCTTCTCAAGAATTTTAAGAAATGAACTTGATATATTTCTGATGGTTCCAATGTCGAAGAAGAAACCTAGAAAGCGAACCAAGGTTAAAGGACATTATATGCGGGTGAGACAGCGTTCCACCAACAAGGGAAAGAAAGGAACAATAATGGGAAAATGGAAGCCCAGGAAATCTCAGTAGAGTCTTGCACGCGTGCGTATTGCCCCTTTTTCGGCCAGGATATTGTCAAGATCTCCTCGCATGGCTTCTTTTCTTCTTTTGCTGTGATATCTCTTGGATTGAAAATGAGATCTGCCGTGAAAACGTCGTGAATTGATTACGATCGTAGAAATGGCGAATCAGGATTTCCAATCTGGATTGCAGAGTCACAAGTCTTAATGCAGGTGTTCGGCGCGCATATTTTGTGAAGACTTTCAGGAAGCAGAAAGAAATGTCATTGAAGGGAATAATTTCAGCTCTACCAGTGATTGCTCTAGTATTGCTTGTCACTTTTGGCCCAGTAACGCGGACGTCGTATTCGAGTTCATCCCTAGCACCTACTTCAATGATGCACATTGGGGAGACAGAAGGCGTACCTACAGTCTTAGGGCCAGCCTCATCAAACATCTACCGTGATGCAGCGAATTTAGCAACTCTGCAAGAAACCATTGAAACGTCTACTGATAGAGGTTTCTCAACGAGTTCTTTGAAGAGTCTGGAAGGTGTCCAATGGGATGTGACTGCGGATTCTTGGATTGATGCTTGGTCACGTCCCGAGATGAGTCGGCCCATTGTAACTAACAGACGCAACTTCGCCGAAACCCACCATATCACCCAAGCAGCTCAAATTGTCTACACACAGGCCGAAGATCCACCACTCGTTATTGATGTTGCCACCGACAAGGCCTCATATCATACTGATGAGACAATTTCTGTAGTCGCGAACATAACTCACCAGAATGGCACTGTAATGACACCCCCTGGATGGGCGAATGTGAGCATCACCGTCTGGGACATCAGTGCATACTACTGGACGGTGCTGCCACGCGGGTCAATGACTTACGACTCTGGGACTGGTCTTTGGGATTACAACTACACGGTGCGCGTAACGGATCCCTCGGCGCAGTTTCCTTTCCATTGGAACATTACGGTAGAAGCCTATGACGGAGTCTTGGATGCTGGTGTGGGTCACACTACAGTGAATACGCTGGTCTACGTGGGTCCTGGAGTGAGTCGTGCGATGCATGATAGCACGTTCCCCGAGTTTGGAAGCATCGTCGTTGATGGTGGGGTCCTAAGCATAAGCAACGCGACGATCCCCATGGTTCCCGCTTGGGATATGGCTTGCAACCTAACGGTGCGCAACAATGGCACAATGATGATGGAAGAGACGGCGATCGGTAGTCTGAGCGGGTACTACTATATCTTCTGGATTCTTGATGATTCCGAAGCTCACCTAAACCACGCAGAAGTCTACGATGTTCCACCTATGATGATGGGGCCACCGGGTCTCATGGCGGCGTTCTACGCTTCAGTGTTCATCACCAATTCCTCTTACATCGAAAGCACTGTCGGTGCCATGTTTTCTGGCAGCGTCTCTATGGAAGATTCTGAGGCAGCTGAAGGCGCCATTTTGATGGAGAACAGTGAAGGCTCCTTCCACAATGTTACAATGCCACAGCTCATGCTGCAATCACACTGCGAAGCAAGTGTTCAAGACAGTGACGTACCAGGAGATGCAATCTTTGTTGCCCTCTTTTCTCAGATAGACATTGTCAACAGCTACATTGATGTAGTTGCGATAATAGGGAATTCCACGGCCACCATTCTCAACAGCACGGTAGACGAACAGGTTGCCGTTGTCTACTCCTCGTCCATCACCGCAGACAACTTGACGATAGGGGACGATATGAGTTCCTCAGTCAGGCTGGACGTCAGCGGTCATTCTGAATGCAACATCAACGACTTCCAAATGATGGGTAACACAGTTAGCATCGCAATGAGCTATATGTCTAAAGCAGCTTTCAAGTCAGTCAACTGGACAGCGACCCACATAGACTTGCGTGCTGAGGATAATGTTCAATTGGCTATCAGCGACGCGTGCGTTGACGCCACTACAGCCATGGATTCGACCATCAGTCTTACTGTTGTAGGCAAAGCCGCATTTGAACTACTGAATGCTCATCTTCAGGCAACTTCTTGGACTCAAATTTACATATCAAATCGGGTTACTGCGAATTTAGACAATGTCGACATCTACGTGTCTCAACCTGCCACTGCTATGGCGCGGCTACAATTCAACGTCTACGATGGTTCAAACGTGACGTTGAGCAACTGCAACTTCAACGCCACAGGACCTTCCAACTGGAATACACAGGTAGGCCTCAGATTTGAATATGGAGTCCAAGCAAGTGCAGTCAACGTAACCGTGCACTCTGCCTACAACTTTTACAGCTCCATCAGATACGACACGCGCGTCACAATGTGGAATTCAACCTTCTCCGGCCTCGGTGACTGGTGCTACTTCAGGGTCGACGACAGCTCCATCACCATGCAGACAGGCCTGGTTACTGGTGGGCTGTACCTGACTGATGGTGCTAGGCTCGAAATGCACAACACGACCATCGACGACTACTTGGAGCTCGAAGGTAGTTGCGAAGCAACGATACAAAACTGCTCAATTGGCTTCGGGCCAAATATCAACGGCTATGTCAACATATACGAAGGCTCAGTAATGACGATGACAAACGTTAGCATCAATCTTAGCGGCTCGGACTTCCGCGTTGACACTAGTTGTGATATGACGCTTGAGAACGTAGATGTCGTTAGTCCTTTCGGATACAACTTCGTGATGTACGGCGCTAGCACGGCCAACATCATCAACAGCAACATCAATCTAAACACAACCCAATTCGGAGAATTCTATGTGGATGGCGGCGCTGTTACTATAGAAGGTTCCATCTTGGATGCATTCTCGTTCCGAATGAGTAACGCTGTCTACAGCTTCGTAGCCGACACCGAACTCTATTCACCGGTTAGTATCGATGGTGGCTGCGTGGTAACCATGGATGGGTGCCTCCTGAACTCAACGCTAGCTAGCCAACTTTCAGAGACAACTCTAACGAACTGTGTCGTCAACGATGATGCTACCACAGCAATGGGTGGGTCATTGACATTAGACACCACAACGATAGCCGGAACCCTATACATCGGGGTCGCCGGAACGATCACGGTAACTGACTCAACAGTCACCGTAGAGGCAATGGGGGGCTGGCCAGAAGACGTTTTTCAATCAGTCAGTTGGCTCAACGCCTACGACTCCGCGATCACCTTGAATGGAACTACAAATGCCCTGTGGATCTACAACCTTCACAACCACTACAATACGTCCATAATCTACACACCCGGCACCGTTAACATTCTCCGGCAACGATGGTGTCTAGGTGTTCACGTAACAGATGACTACGGTGAGCCTATTCCATCAGCCTTGGTGGAGATCAGAAACAGCACGATGGACCTCGTGCACACCAGCCACACAGATGCAAACGGACTGGTAAGAATCTACCCGGGCAACGGTGTCTACAATGTTACCACTTATGCAAACGGAAAGATGGATACCGATATAGTAACGATAGATGATATGTGTGCGGAAGCTTCTCTCCAACTCGACATAACAGACCCAATGATAAGTAACGTAGCTCAAGACCCGATAACGCCAAACTACAAGCAAAGTGTAACCGTCACAGCCGAGATCTCAGACCCAACTGGCATTACCTCTGTCACTCTGAAATATGACGATGGAGGCGGCTGGACCGACGCAACCATGAGCCTCGTATCAGGCAATCAATACAGCGGCACCATACCAGCCCAAGCATACGGAACACATGTCCAGTATTACATAGTTGCAGTGGACAATTCCGACAATACTGCTACGTCCGAGGAGAACTCGTACACCACCATAGACAACCTCATGCCAGAAGCCTCAGACTTTGCTACTGATCCCGCATCGCCAATGTACTATCAAGATGTGACCGTTACTGTGATATTGACAGATCCGAACGGCGTCGTTGAGGCTTGGCTGATCTTCTCCGTGGATGATACTGAATTCAGAAGTCAACTGACGTCCGTCGGAGCAAACAGATACTCTGCAGTCATTCCGAAGCACCCATTTGACGTAGAGGTGACCTATCGTGTGTGGGCAAAAGACGGGCTGGACAACGCGGGGACTACTACGCCTTTAGCCTACACCGTTGGCGATGACGTTGATCCCACTGGAGAAATCGTCAGTCCATCCACAGACAGCCTCCATTCAGGAACCATTGAGATAACAGTTACCGGACAAGACACAAACTTCGACCGCATGGAACTGTACGTCAATGATGACCTGAAGGACACGTGGACCACCAGTGGCCTTCAAGGATATGCGCTTGACACGACCACATACGCAGATGGCTCTCACATGGTCAGACTCCTCATCTACGACCAGGCAGGCAACTCTGTTGAAACCACGATCACCGTAACACTAGATAATACCCGTCCAACCGTTTCGATAACGAGCCCAGAACAGGATGCTGAGCTACTCGGCATAGTGAACATCGACTTCGATGTTTCAGACACGCACTTGAACAAGATTTACCTGCAAATAGATGAAGCACTCCTTGAGATCACGGACAGTTCCACGTTTGACTGGGATACAACCGAAGTGGCGGATGGCTCTCACACGCTAACGGTAATGGTAACTGACAAGGCTGGCAATCAAGAAGAAGCTCAGGTCACCGTCAAGACGACTAACGTTGCCAAAACGGTGGGCGAAAACATGATAATCAGTTTCGCAGCTGGATCCGCAGTATTCTTTGCGATAGGTGCCGCCGCTTCATACCTCTTCACTAGGCGGAAGAAGCCGACTCCTGCCCCAGCAGAAATCTCAAAGCCAACTAAAGCTCCCGAGCGAGTGAAAGACAGAGAGCACACCGAACCTCAGCGGCCACAGAAAACTCCTGACAAAAAATCCAAACGCAAACCGAGGCGTAAATCCAAGAGTAGGCGCAAACCGTAAAAAACCCCCCTTTTTTAACGACCTACCTATCATACGCAGTGCACGCGCAATCCTGG
>CAYFZQ010000036.1:0-14089 GCA_964347825.1 uncultured Candidatus Bathyarchaeia archaeon
GAATCATGTTGGAGGTTGTGAGGTCTCCATGGATGATGTCATGATTGTGGAGGCGACCTATCAGTGTCCCGATCTGGTGAGATAAACGGAGTTTTTCCTTAGTAGGAAGATCGTCGAGGGCCTGTTTGACTTGTCGCCCTTCGATGAATTCCATGATGATGGTTGCTTCGCCTAGATCCACCATGAATATTGTAGGAGTGGGGACCCCCGCCTCTTTCGCCCTGTGCATGGCTTGGGGTTCATGAATCGTTCGCTGTGAGCGTATTTGCTCATCCAATTCGTGCGTGCGGTATTTTTTGGGTAACCGTTTTTTCATGATTACATTGTGACCGTGCCACTCTTCTAGGTATAGATTGGCTTCCGCGCCTTTTTTGATTAACATGGTTTAGGTCTCGACCCACGGGATGTTGACTTCGTCTAGTCGCCACTTGAGTCGCACGAAGCTTTTTTCGATGGGAAGAGTCATGCCATGTTGGTAGGCGAGGATTCCGGTCCAGGCAATCATGGCACCGTTGTCGAGGGCGTACTGTTTTGGGACTTTGCAGAATCTGGCGTTGTGTTCTTCGGCGACGAGTCCTAGCATCGATTGGAGTCTCTTGTTGGCTGCTACTCCACCGGTTAGAAGTACCTCGTGTTTCTCGGTGTGGGCAAGCGCTCGCTCCGTCACTTCGGTCAGCATGGAAAATGCGATCTCTTGAAGGCTGTAGCAGATGTCTTCGAAACGGTGTTTCTTTTCGTGGAGCAATTGGATTGCCGCTGTGAGAAGTCCGCTGAAGGAGAGGTCCATGCCCTTCACCGTATATGGCAGGGGAATGAGCGTCTCTCCCCGACTCGCCAACTCCTCTACTAAGGCGCCGAGAGGTTTCGTCGCGGTCTGGCTCAATCCTGCCTTGCGAGCAAGAACATCCAAGCAGTTTCCAACCGCGATATCCAAGGTCTCGCCGAAGACGCGGTATCGTCCTGCATCAAAGGCTGCGACGATGGTGTTTCCGCCAGAGACGTACAGGGTTAATGGATCTTTTGCCTTGGTAATTAACCGGCCGATTTCGATGTGAGCAACGCAGTGATTCACGCCGACGAGTGGAATGCTTAAGTACGAGGCTAAGGCTCGTGCTGCGGTGGCTCCAGTTCGGAGGCAAGGGCCCATTCCTGGCCCCTGAGAAAAGGCAATGATGCTAATGTCTTGAGACTTTAACCCGGTTTGGTTCAGGGCTTTTGCCAAGACGTCGCCGGCGACTTCTACGTGATGCCTAGCTGCTTCTCGTGGATGAATACCTCCCGTTTGGGGGAGGTAGGCGTCACTTTTATTGGCAAGCACTTCGCCGTCGAAGGAGAGGATTCCAACGCTGAAATCGTCGGCGGTGGATTCTATGCCTAGACAGTAAGACGCGTTTGTATTGGCCACATGCAATCCTTTCAGTTTCCTCTTGCTCGACTGCTATGCATCTGAGACGCGAGTCCCGTAACATATACATTTTTATCTTTTTGAGCCCCTTATTTATTAAGGAGGCTCTTCGAGGAACCGATCGACATGCCGAGACGTGACAATCTGGAACATCGAGCCCTGCAACTGATCATCAGCACGGGCGAAGAGGGCGTCCTTCAATCTGAGATGTGGCGCAAGCTAGACGCTACGAGCCGAGAAGGGTCGCGCATAGCCTTGAAATTGGAAGACAAAGGCTTGATCAATAGAGAACGCGAGCTCTTCGGAGGAAGGTGGACTTATCGGCTGCACCCCAAGAGACAACCCGCGTCCATAAACTCCATAACGGACTGTCCGTGCCTCATGTGTCCCGACGATTCGCGCTGTGGAGCGTGGAGCTCCATTTCGCCAAACACCTGTGAAAAGCTAACCCAATGGATTCTAAATCTGGCTGAACAGGAAATGAATCCCTCGGGTGACAGTTAGTCTTGCCCAAGGGCTTGGCAAAAGAACGGCAAAGGGAGTATTATTACCGGAAAGCAAAGGAAGAACAATATCGATCACGCGCGACCTACAAGCTTTTACAGGCGGTACGAAAGCACGGGTTCATCCGATCGGGAGACGTCGTTGTTGATTTAGGCGCCGCTCCGGGTGGTTGGAGCCAAGCCGCTGGCAAGCTAGTCGGTCAGCAAGGGTTTGTGCTTGGAATCGATATCGAGCGCATTGAACCATTTAATCTACACAATGTCCACACCGCCCAGGGCGATGTATCTGATCCGGAAATCACAAAGCAGATTTTGGGCATCCTTCCACGCTCAGCTGATGCGGTGATTTCCGACGTGTCTCCCAACATCTCGGGAATCTGGGAACTCGATCACGCACGCCAAATTGATCTGGCGAGGAAATCGCTGCAGATCGCCACCGCAGTGCTCAGGCCTAGGGGAAACTTTTTCGTTAAGGTCTTCCATGGAGATATGCTCAAGGGTCTTGTAGAAGAAGTCAAGCACCATTTCAGTTCGGTCAAGTTCGTCAAGCCACGCGCCAGTCGAAAGAAGAGCTCAGAAATCTACGTCCTCGGAATGAGACTGAAGCGAACGTGAGAAGACAATTCTCTAGGGACAAAGGCCGCATTGCAAGTCTGCGCGCACATGAACCTGGTTCAGGATGTGGCCGTCCGCGTAACTCTGAGTAAACATTCCTCATTTCGTCGTGTGTCGTCATTCGGCCAATTAGATGATTCTAGCCAGACAAAATGAAAATTGTGAGAACGCTTTCCTAAAATGGTTATAAAGCCAAAGAACAACCCCTTAGAGTGCAATGTAGAAGGTGAGTTGTCTGAGGATAGTTGCGTCGGATTCCGGGGCAGCGATACTGGACGAACGCTTCAAGCCACTGACCGTTGTCGCCGCAGCGACCGTACTTGTCGAGCCCCCTTATCAAAAGGCGACGCTCTGCTCCGCCGAGCCCATTTTTGCGGATGTGAGCCGAGGATACCTTCTAATTGTCAATGAACTTGAGCTTTGTCGACGGCTCTTGAAAACGGTGAAGGCCGATGTGGTCCATCTGGATGTGACGCTGGGAGGCCAGAGCGTAGAGGAGCTTTCGGTTGCGGGACTTCAGAGAATGAGGGTGTCAAGCCGGGCGCGAAAACAGGTCTTGACGATCCTGCCGCAGATCCGAAAGCTGGCCTCAGACATCAAACGCGTCCACGATATCGAGGTTCTAGCCATCGGGAAGGAGAGCATCCCGGTGCGAATCGCAGAGTTGACCACAGGCGCATACGCGATTCTGTACTCTGCAGAAAAGGCCATCAAAGGGAAGCAGAAGATTCGCCTTGGGTTGCCCGCGAAATGTCAGGCGAACTTCGAGAAAGATGGTATCGTGTTGCAATCTTTGGTTGCAGCCGAAGAAGACATCGCGGCTTGTATTGAAGACGAACAGAAGATTTTGAAGGACGTACGGATTTCAGAAATGCCTAACCCTTGCGCTCGAGGGTTTCGAGCCATCGAAATAGTTCCTAAGACGTGAAGGGCTCTGAATGCCCGTTTCACGATATGGTTGAGACTACCTTTTCGTTGGTTTTTGTATGTCGAGGCTGATGTCTAGCGCCTTCGTAGTGTGCGTTAGTTCGCCGAGGCTTATGATGTCCACCCCGGTGCCAGCAAACTCGAGGATATTTGCTTCGGTGATTCCTCCGCTGGCTTCGATAAGGATTCGCTCCCTAAGCTCTTTGTTTTCGAGTAGTTCTATTGTTTCTCGTATGTGTTGGGGATGGAAGTTGTCTAACATGATTATGTCGACGCCGCCCTTTGCAGCTTTTAGTGCGGCCTCTTTGGTGGCGACCTCGATTTCGACTTTTTTGGCAAAGGATACCATGTTCTTGACTTTTTCCATGGCTTGGTTGAGATTCCCGACGATTTTTAGATGGTTGTCTTTTATGAGGATTAGATCATCGAGATGAAGTCGATGTGTGTCGCCGCCGCCAAGCATCACTGCCTTCTTGTCAAAATACGAGAGTCCCGGTGCGGTCTTTCGGGTGGAGGCAATCCGCGTATTGTATCCCGCGTGTTGGATCTTGGTGAGGATTCGACGGGTTTGGGTGGCTATGCCGCTCATCCTTGAGAGAAGGTTGAGAAGCGTTCTCTCTACGGAGAGGAGGGTGCGAGCATCTCCTGTGATCTTCAGGATTATGGCGTCTTTGCTAATTCCGGCGCCATCCTTAACGAGAGTCTCAACTTTGAAGCCTAGGCTTTCGAGAAATAGTTGGGCTTCTTCCACGCCGGCTATTATTCCTGACTCTTTCGCGATTACTTGCGCTGCAACTGTTTTTCCGGGTGGAATCGTCAAGGCGGTAGTCAGGTCGCCTTGTCCGACGTCTTCTTTCAAGAATCGAAGAAGCCTTTTCAATAGGACCTTCTTGGGCAGAAACACGGTTGCGTTCCCTCCAGCTACTTCAATTGCGAGTTTATTATAACGGTTTCTGGCCTCTCTCCAGCTGTCTGGTGTCTCTTCGCTATTTTCTCATATCCAGCATTGTGATAGGGCCGTTTGGAGTTGTTTCTTGCGCGATTATGCAGCTGAACGTGTATATTTTGGTGTCGTTTAGTACCCAGCAGTCTGGTGACAAGCCTGCTTTGATGCAGCATTGACACAGGAATTGCTCTTCATCCCAGTTCCATTCGACAGGCACTTGGGGCAGCAGTAGGCCCTTGTAGTATCCTCGTTCGACGATCAATCCGTCTCGTCCGACTTTGATCTTTGAGGGATAGGCGGTAGGCTTCTCTACCTTGAGGAGTTCGGGCGGTGTGAGTACACTCACTTCAAAGAGCAGGTGGTCAAGCTCGTCGAGGGTGACGGGGGGGAACCGTGGGTCTTGCGTCGCTGAGTTGATGGCGGATTCTATTACGGCTTGAGCGAGGGGGTTCGTCGGATAGGGCAAGCCGATGCAGCCCCTCAGCTGTTTCCGTTTGTGTTGGATGCTGTTGAGTGTCACGAAGACGCCGCACTTCTGGGTGAGCTTGGCTGAGATCCCTTCGGGCACTGACATCGTGGTTCCGTCTTCCAGACGGGTTCGAACGGCGTTTCTGGCGAGTTTGAGCAGGAATGCGCCCTCTTCCGAGGTTAGTTCAAAGGACATAGTAATCTATTTCACCTCTCGTCTGCAGAATTAGTAGATCGCGAGCTGCAGACCTCACTCTACCATTTCAGTTGAGCAAGCTTAAAAGCGAATGTATCTCTACCTGAGACAGCCGTTTTTGCGTCTAGAATTTCACCGAATCTTCTTGCAGCCCTTCTTTGGTGATTACTAGGAAATCTGCGCCGTCACCGCTCATAATGTCTCGTCTGACGGCTGACTTGACCGCTCGAACTACAAGGTCTTTAGCCTCTTTGACGGTCATCTTCTCGTTGAACCCCTCTTCTAAGACGCCGACTGCGATTTCTGCGCCTGAGCCGACAGCGGCGAATTTGTCCGGTATGACGGAGCCGAGTACATCGAGTATGTAGATGGATGGGCCGTCTTCGTCGATTCCGCCAATGATCGTTTGGGTGATCAGGGGTACGAGGCGTCGGCTGAAGAGCAGGTTGGACATGACCTTAGCCGCGGATTTGACTGCGATGGGTCGTCCCGAGTCGAGGCTGAAGAGGTTCGCGTAAGCTTCTGCTTGGCGCACGAGGATTTGCATGTCCGAGACGAGTCCTGCACACGCGGCGCCGATTCTGTCAGTGATCTTGAAGACTTTCTTTCCCACGCGGCTCATGATCATATAACCATACGAAACTCGCTTCTCCGAAGCCAGAATCACACCGTCTGAACAGACGACACCGATCGTTGTGGCTCCGGGGATGGCCATCGAGGGAAATTGTTGCGATTCTCTCAAAGTCGTGAGGTCCTCCTGTTCACGCATTAGTAGGGTGAGACCCTATTAAACTTAATCATGAAGTTTTAAGTCTTCGGTCCGCAATTGCCCCTTCACATCCCGGGAGTCCTTTCGACGAGCACACCTGTGAGACTCATGGTTGTCACTAGGCAGCGTGGGAGATTATTGTTCATGAGCTGCCTTTTGGCGTCCCGAATATGGTAAGGATTAAGTTCGTGTTGCATGCAAATAGAGTTCTATTGAGGAACGAAAATGGTCAAACGCGCAGTTTTCGTGGGAAGATTTCAGCCGTTTCATAAAGGTCATCTTGGGGCGTTGAAGGACGTTTTGGCGAAGGTGGAGGAAGTCGTGATTGTTGTGGGGAGCGCGCAGTACAGCCACCGACAGGATAATCCTTTCACTGCAGGGGAGCGCGTGACGATGATTCGAACAGCCCTTGAGGCCGAAGGAGTCAAACCGCAACGGTACTGGGTGGTTCCTGTTCCCGACGTGCACGTTCACACACTGTGGGTTGCGCAGGTCGTCGGGTACACTCCGCGATTCGATGTGGTGTATACTAATGAGCCGCTTACCCGTCGGCTCTTCGTCGAAGCTGGCTTTCAGGTGCAACCTATATCCTTTCACAAACGAGGCGTCTATTCCGCTACGGAGATTCGGGAAAGAATGCTGCAGGGCAAAAAGTGGGAGGAACTTGTCCCGCGTAGTGTGAGGCAGGTCATAGCGGAAATCGATGGCGTGAAGAGAGTTCACGACTTGTCTCGAACCGACAAACTCTCTTAGACAGGTCAAGATCTCATACCTGTGTGCCTTGAGGCTCGAAAGCGAAGATACTCACCTTCATACCGCGTTCTGACTCAAAATGCCTATGCGCAGGCTATTTCTTAGTTTCTCAGAAATGTCTTGAGAACTCTACAGTGCTGAGGTAGTCAGGCACGGAGAAGTTGTTGAATCTAACACTGATGATGATACTCTGTTCAAGAACACAATGACGCAGCTATTCAGCGGCCTTTACCCTTCTTCTCTGTTATCTCTTGCATCCTCAAGTTATAGGCGAATATTCTTTCGGAATCAGGGACAAATTGACTTGACTCAATTTCGAGCGCTTTTCCTATGTGTTCTTCAGCCAATTCAATAAGTTGCTCCTTTAGGTATCTAGTTCCAACATAATAGTGAGCATAAGATGATTCAGGATAGTCCTGCACGTAAGCTTCGGCAATCTTCAGGGCTTGAGATCTCTTTTCTTGTCTATACATGCTACTTGCTAGTGCGGAGTATGTTGATTCTGGTATGAGAACATTGTAACCATATCTCTTTGAGAGGTTCTCATAAAACGCATGTACAGCATCTGATCCCTTGTCAATGATTTCTCCTGGAATGAGATCGTCGGAATAAAGCGCTTTCAATCCTTCATATATTGCTCTGTAAGGACCGAAATTGTGGTTCTCAAGAGGAAGCTCTACAGCCTTGAATCGAGAGTTCTTCTTCAAATGACTTGTTACCAACGGAATGAAGCCATCCCTCACACTTCGTCCCATATCTCCTCCTTCTAGTGATCCAATGGTGACAATCAATGGTTTGTCCGACACGTTTCCTTGTGACAGCAGAGATCTGGTTCGCTTTATGTATAGGTCTTCATCCCACCACAAGCTTGGACTGATAGCTAGATAAGCAGAGAAAAGTTCAGGGTGATACAAGAAACTATGAATGGTTAGCAATCCACCTAGTGACCAACCTGCCAAAATCCTATATGGATGCGTCCTGTATTTTTCTTCCAGTAGGGGAATAAGCTCCTTTCTCAGAAATTGAAGAAAATTTTCAGCATTTCCACTTGTTGGAAATTCTAAAACCTCTCGCTGCTTAGGGGCAAAAGTTGGTGTATAGTCCCGATTTCGATCTATATTAACAATCCCAGCAATAATCATCTCTGGAATTAGTTTGGTGCTAGTATACCCACATTCCGACAAGAATTCAACTGCTGCAACAGCTTGTTGGAAAAAGAATTCTGCATCCAACAGAAACAGTATGGGGTATTTCTTGTCAGTAACTTCATAATTCTTGGGACATCTAACAAGAATTGTCCTATCTTCTCCAAGAACTTCGGATTTAACTACAATCTTTTCTCCTAGAACGATTTTCTTCGTCATTTCAATCCACCTAACCAGAAATATTTTCCAGCTTAAAGATTCGCGCGCGTACTAGAGGAGGGGAGAAAACAATAGCCATCCTCCAATGAGTATTTCAAATAGAGTCGCTGTCAGACATGCATGCATGCATGATGTGGGCAACGGTGTCGGTGCACATGTCAGCAGCGGGTTCAACGAGCTCGAGGGTATCAAACGACTTCTCGGGCGACCGTGAGGATTCGGACGTAGTCAGCGGTGTCGTCACAACTGTCCGCGACGTGCTCCAGTTCTTCAATCAGATCCTTGAGCAAGAGCGCCGTGGCGATCTCCATCTTGGCGGAGTGTTTGAGGAGTAAGGCTTTTTCTTCCAAGTATTTCTTATCAACGCGGTTTTCGATGACGTCGATCTTCTTGGCCAGTTCCATGGCTTCTGCAGGATCCGTTCCGAGCTTTTCGATTGCCTTGCGGAGGGTCGTCGCGGCACCCACAAGTTCCTTGGCTGTTTCAAGGATTTTCTTCCAAATCTCCTTGGGCACATCGGTGTCTAATAGAAGTTTGACTGCTCTCGCCCCATCTTTCACGTGGTCCGCCATTTCGTCGAGTCGCTTGACCAGGTGCATGATGTCCTCTCGGTCCTTCGATGGCATGCTGCCTCGGGTGAGTTCTTCAAACACGGCTCGGCGGAGTTCGTCGATTTCGTGTTCAACGAGGGACAACTTCTCGAAAGAGAGTTTCGCCTGCTCCTTGTCGCCCTTCAACGCGGCCGCGATCTCTTTCTCGAGTTCCGTCACGGTGTCGATTGCTAGGGTCATCTGCCGGTCGGCAATCTCCAGAATCTTGGACTTGCGCCTTCGAGCAAACCACCTTTCCAAGAGCTCATCGCCTCAACAGAATAGTTCTAGTTTTCATTTTCAGCACCGAAATATTTAAGATTATTTTTCATTCCAGAGCCAACGCCTCACTCAAGCCTTTCATAGGATAGGGGAAGACGAAGTTTTTGTCGACGGGAAAACTGACCGTCACTCGTTCTCCTGTTTCAAACCATTCCGCCGTCAATGCTGGGCGCACGATCACCACGGAGTCCTCGTTTTCAAGCTGGATATCACATCGGGTATTTGTTCCCTCAAATCTGAACCGTTGAACGTGGCCTCGAATGGAATTCACTCCGGTCTTTTCGCCCCTCTCAATTTCTAGAACCTCTGGTCTCACAGCGACGACGACTTTGTCGCCCTTCTCGTATTCGTTGTTCAGCGTCTGAACCAAAAGGCCTCCGCGGAGTTCCACAACTAGGCCTTTTGCAGTCGATTCTGAGACATACCCTTCGAGGAAATTGGATTCGCCGATGAAATGGGCCACAAAGAGATGCTCTGGCTTCATGTACAGCTCTTGCGGGGTGCCGACTTGCAGAATCTCTCCTTTCTTCATCACGGCGATTCTGTCCGATATGGCCATGGCCTCTGCTTGGTCGTGTGTAACATGGATCGCGGTGAGTTCTAAGTCCTTCACGAGCTTTCTCAATTCGTATCGCAGCTCGTTTCGAATCTTGGCATCTAGAGCGCCTAAAGGTTCATCTAACAATAGGAGCTTTGCGCCAGCGGATAACGCTCTAGCCAAGGCGATCCGCTGCATCATTCCGCCACTCAACTCTCGCGGGAAAGCGTCTGTTCGCTCGTAGAGCCGCACCAGCTCCAGCATTTCGCGGCCAATTCCTTCGCTTCGCTTCTCGTCCCATCCCTTTACGCGCGGCCCATAGACTACGTTGTCCCAGACATCCATGTGAGGAAACAAGGCGTATTCCTGGAAGACGTATCCGATGTCTCGATCTTCAGGAGGAAGCCCGGTTACAGGACGTTCACCAATGTAGACCGCGCCTTCATCCGGTTCAACCAATCCCGCGATCATCCGTAGGGTCGTAGTTTTTCCACATCCACTGGGACCAAGCAACGTGAGATATTCTTTGTCGCGAACGAGCAGATCTACGTGGTTTACAGCGACGATTCGTCCCTTTTCGAAGGTCTTCGTTACATCCGCCAGCTTAACTTCTGGCACTTCATGTCCTCTCCAACGTTAGTGAGACATCTGAATTCACGTGTTCTCTCATCATCGTGTCGTCATCAACCTAAAGACGAGAAGAAGAACAAAGGATAACCCAATCAAATATGTAGATGCAAAGAGGGCTGCTGGAATCGCCAAGGCTTCAACCATGTTGACAACCAGTGGAGGAATTGTCACGTCGCTTCCCATCACGAGGAAAGTGGCCCCTGTTTCGCCGAGTGAACGCGTAAACGACAAGATAACTCCAGCTAGAATCCCTCTTTTCAATAAAGGTAGCGAGACGGTCTCCACCGCATTGTATGGAGTGGCGCCTAGAGTGCGAGCTACCCCCTCAAACGCCGGAACTCCAGATCCCTTGAAGGTCGCAAGCATGGGCTCGACGATCACTGGAACAGAGAAGACGATGTGCGTCAGGACTATTAGCCATATTCCTGGACCTGCAAGGCTGAATCCTTCTGGACCCCAGAGAAGAAGAATGGATAGGCCTAAAGCGGAGGTGGGGACGATTAAGGGAATCCGGAGTATTGCCCGGAGGAATCTGCCGAATCTATTGCGTTCAATCAAGAAGACGGTGGGGATGGCTATGCATGTCGCAATGTAGGTGGCAATAGATGCGGATGCAAATGACACCAAGGTCGCCCTCAATAGTGTGGAAATGTAGTTCGACGGTCCGAACAACTGATAGAGTACGCTACCTTCCACCTTGCCAGTATCGGGATCGAGGTTCCAGGACAAGACGACGGAATTCAAGACGACAACGATTGGTAGTATGACCAAAAGAGCGATGAAGGCGAGACTTGCGACGTCTCTAAGTCGGGAGAGCTTTCGAGAAGAAAACCGCTCACTTTTGAGGAGTTTCTTCTCGATCCGAAGTTTTGAGAAGAACTCGATCGTGGTGATGCGTTCTCTTTGCAGTATGAACTCTATGGGAAGGATGATTGCGGAAGCCACAATTATTAGGAGGCTCCCGAGAAATGAAGCCGTGCCAAATTTGAACTGGGACACCCAGCTAATGACGGCGATTGGCGCTGTTGAATAAACGCTTGCGACCACCATCGTGGCGCCAGTTTCTCCAAGAGACCTCGCGAAGGCCAAGACGCCTCCAGAAAAGAGTGCTGGGATGGCCAGAGGGAAAACGATCTTTCGAAACGTGGTGAGGGGCGAGGCGCCCAAGGTTCCCGAAGCTTGCTCATATATCGTCTCTAAATCTTCAAGTTTGGCCTTGAGCGTTCTCACAACATACGGAAAGGTCAGAGCAACATGTACAACCAACGCTATAGCAGGGATTCTAACAACAGGAATCAGATAATTGGAGCTCGTGCCAAGTAGCCCCCATGTTATCAGCGTTGCGAAACCGAACCCTGACGTCGGAATGACCAGCGTGAACGTTATGAGGTCTTCGAGGAAACCCTTCCCCCAGAACTTCTTCCGAGCCAGCAAATATGCCAAAGGAATACCAAAAAGAAAGTCTAATAGTACCGCCACGGAGGCGAGGCGGAGAGACAAGAAAAGGTACTTCTGGATCTCCATCCAGTTTGTATTCCCGATGAAGGGATTGGCAAACACCTCGGTGTAAACATCGGGCCACCTGGTGAATGTGAACGATATCAGGAAGAAACTCGGTAGAAGGACAAAAACGAAGAGACTTGCCACCGTGGCAAACACCGCTATTTTGGCGACTAGCCTCCGCTTGTCCAAGCTGGAGAGATTCATGCGCGAACGTCACACCCCAGGATTTTTCACATAAGGCCACACTGTGAAAAGGGTTTCCATGGCTTCGCCGGATAACGGCTTGTAGAGGGGTACTCGGATTTCATATTCAACCCCGCTTTGTTCGCTGAAGATCTCTTTGTTAAGCGGAACGCTTGGATTGGCTGGTCTGAAGCCGTGGAGTTGAGCCTTGTCCTGATTTTCTTCTTGGAGCAGGTAAAACAAATACTGGCTTGCTGCAAATTGTTGCCATTTATCAACCCAAGGTGCATCTAAGATCACATATGGATGATCAGAGAACAGAGTGCCATCTTCGGGATAGACCGCGACCAGCGACTCACCCCATCTCTCCTTCGCCTTCAGGGAATTGTCCAGAACCACACTTTCATATACGGTAAAGCAGTCTATTTCAGATGGACCTTCTTCTGCGGCCCATCTTCCAAAGAATCCAGTGCTCTTTCCATAGTTCACTGCTTTGGATTCAATCTCGCGGACAAAGGCCAACGGAGGTTCCTTAAGAAAATCATCAACGGCGAATTCGTCAGGACTCTTGCCAAAGGCCTCAGCAAACTCCAGAACGACTGCCATGACGCCGCCGTTGCTCAGCAACGGATCAGGGTGTCCGTACTTGTAGTCGACGTCATCCACTGCTAGCTGATACAGATCGCTGAAACCACTCACATTGTGTTCCTGGAAGAAGGAAGGCCAACCGGCGATCACCACTGGAGACAAGACCAAGGGTGTCCAATCTGCGGCGATTCCTTCATCATGCCCTAGCTGTTGCCACTTCTGGTTTAGATAGGGTATCCAGAGGTTGGACGCGGGACTCCACACGGCTGGTTGTCGGCCCCACAGAATGAGATTTACTGTGTCATGGCTCCCGGTGACCACGAGATTCACACTAACTGTGATGTTGAATTCCTCAAAGAACCATTGCTCAAAATCCGGTGTCACCTCTTCTATCCAGCCCTGCTTCTCGCTTGTGTAGAGAAACTCAAACTCAATGCTAGTTGGCAGCCCGCCATCAGCAGAGTCGCCCGGTCCTCCCCTTGGAAAAATCCAGGAGACGACAGTGAAGACTAGGAACCCGACAAGTATCCCGACAAGGAGCAGAACATAGCCTTGTCTCGGGAACAACCTCAACCGTCGTCTGCGGCTTCTCTGGCCCAATTCCTTCACGCCTCCTCCTCGCTCGCAAGACTTCACTTGAATCTAGGCGGAGCACCAATATTGTGGTATAGCGTTTAATTATTTTTCTCGCGACCTCAGATCACCAAATTTTGAAAGCGATCGCACTCGCCCGAGTACAAGGATGATCGTGATAGGATCCCGGTGGAGACGTATTGTCGAAAACGAGGAGGGGGGCTTTGAGAGTAAGAATCTCGGAGCATGTACCCAAGTCTGCATGAAAGGTTTTTATTAGATTTGAAACGCTCCATCCAATCGGTGAGTGATTTCATGAAGAAGAAAGTCCTGTTCATCTGCACGCATAACTCTGCCCGTTCCCAAATGGCAGAGGGCTTTCTGAATGCGATTTGCGGAGACAGGTTCGAAGGTTCTAGTGCTGGGATTGAGCCCACCGAAGTCAATCCCTACGCTGTCAAGGCAATGGCGGAAATCGGAATTGACATTTCAAAGCACCGGTCTAAGAGTCTCGAAGAGTTTCGTGGAGGGCATTTCGACTATGTTGTTACGGTCTGCGACCACGCGAAAGAAGTGTGCCCATTCTTTCCCGGAGAGAAAATTCTTCATAGAAGTTTTGAAGATCCATCTGAGTTCAAAGGCACTGAAGATGAAATATTGGAACGAGTTAGACGTGTGAGAGCTGAAATCAAAGAGTGGATAGATAAAACTTTCTGCAAACATAAGGTCCAGGATCAGGGAGTTCAGTAAGCCGACGCGCGGACAGCTCGGTGGACCAGCATAAGCGCGAGTCACTCTGTTTTTTTTGCGAATTCTTGTATGAGTCTCATAGTATTCTTGTTTGTTAGGCTGTAGAAGACCCATTTTCCTTCGCGTCTGTCCTTTATCAGATCGGCGGATTCGAGGATACCCAGATGGTGGGAGGCGGTCGGCTGCGTCAAACCTAAGGCAACCATAATTTCGCATACGCACATTTCTCGAATGTCGAGTAGCATCATAATTTTCAGCCTGGTTGCGTCAGCGAGGGCTTTGAACAATCGACTTCGTGTTTTTACTGTCTGCTCATCTGCGATTTCGTGGACGAGTTGTCTAAGTTGGGACGCGTAGTTTGAGACATCTTCAGCGGGACAGATTCCAGACTTTACAAGACGCTCAAGTCTTTGGCTTACTTTTGGTTTTTGTCCCGGAACCATGGCGTAGGCCTCATCTTAACAATGTATCAAAATATTTAAATATGTTTTGAGTGCCCTGTCATA
>CAYFZQ010000037.1:0-12032 GCA_964347825.1 uncultured Candidatus Bathyarchaeia archaeon
CGGTGACCGGTGTTTTGTGTTAGGAGCTGGACGGCTGGGTTGAAGAGGCTTTGTCTGTATTGGTCTTTTCCGTAGTCTGCGATGATTTGCTGTCCTTCTGGGGAGGTGAGGTATTTGATGAAAGTTATGGCTGTGTCGAAGTTGGCGTTCGGGTGCAGTGTTCTGTTTGTGGCTATGGCGCTGTAGACGTTGAGGAGTTGTTCTCCTTGGGTTACATGTGGTTTCAGGGTAATGATGCCTTCTTTGTGGTATGCTAGGCATGTGCCCATGTCTGTGAGGGTGTAGGCGTGGAATTGGTTGGCTGTTTTCAGGGTTCCGCCCATGCCTGCGCTGGCTTCTTGGTACCAGGCTTCATCTCGTATGAGGGTCCAGTCGTAACCTGCTTTTGTCCAGAGTTGTTTTTCTTTGGTGTGGGTGCCGGAGTCGTCTCCTCTTGAGACCCATGTGGCGTATTGGTTTCTTCCTGCTTCGACTATCTTTGACAAAGCTTGACTGGTATCGGTTAGTCCATGGATTTCTGCGGGGTCTTCTTCAGGTCCTACGATGGCGAAGTAGTTGTAGGCGATAATCTTTCTGCAGAGTCCGTAGCCTTCTGTGAGGAATTCGTGTTCTTGGGTTGGGGAGTGGACTAGGATGAGGTCTGCGTCGCCTCTTCTTGCATGGGTTATAGCCAAGCCTGTTCCCACTGAAATGAAGTTGAGGTCGATTGGATATTTGGACTCGAATTCGTCTTCAATTGTATCTAAGAGCCCTGTGTCGAAAAGACTGGTAGTAGTAGAGACCATCAGTCTTTCTTTCGAGAATGCTTTGATGTAGACAGTGGTTCCAGTAACTGAGCCAACTGCGACGATGACTACGGCTGTAATCCATAGTAGGTTAGTTCTTCGCGTTGGCAATTCCTCCCGTTATGTTTGGCTGGATATATCGGCGAAGTAGCCTTAAATACATAACGGTATCTGCGCACATTTGCCCTCGAATGCAAACGTTGGCCGAGTGTTCGTTCGTCTGGGAAAGCACTTTATTTCTGGATGGTATTAGAGTATGTCTGGTATGCTCACCCGTGAAGACCACACCCCCCAATGCAAAATCTGGCTAGAACACAAAGGGAAGCCTGTGGTAGGAAAAGGCGGCGCCACCATCCTCGAAACCATAAAAGCTGTCCAATCTATCACAAAAACAGCCAAGCAACTCAACATGAGCTACAAATACGTATGGAACAAACTCGCAAAAATCGAAAAAGCCCTGCAAGCCCCAATAGTTCATACGCACAAGGGCGGAAGAAAAGGCGGAGGAGGGGCCCAGCTAACACCCTTAGGCAAGCAACTTCTGAAAGAATACAAACGAGTAGAAAGCTACTTAGGTGAGATACTAGAAGACAAAGAATACTGGGAAGCGATAGGATTGAAGATAAGCGCAAGAAACCGCGTGAATGGGGTAATAAAGCAAGTCGAGAAAGGCGTAATTACAGCAAAAATCAAGATCGAAATTCAGACGCCCACAACGATAACAGCTATCATTTCCAAGGAAGCGACAGAAGAACTCGATCTGAAGCCCGGCGACAAAGCCCAAGCAGTCATCAAAGCAACAGAAGTTATGCTGGCCAAGCAAACGTGACAGTGCCGATCTCATAGAGATCTAGTTGGACCGTGCCGGGAATCTTTGCCAGGGGTACCGAGACAGTGATGCAGAGACACTAACCTTCGACAACATACCGGTACGCTACATGCCGCCCAGCTGTAGCGCTATCCCTGATCACCCTCACTACTTCACCTATCTTGGCTCCAATAGCCCTTACTGCAGGGTCGGATGCCCTTATCCACGGCAGTTGATAGGCTTCCACCCTCAACTCAGCCAACAACGCCTCCTGCTCCTCGGGGTCCAGCACCTCATGTTTGGGCACCAAGACATGATCAAAAATGTTGAACGCTGGAAAAATCCTTGGAATCAACTCGATGCCAAACTTCTTTGATCTCCGCTTCGCCGCAGAAGTGTAACGCCCGCTCGATACGATAATCCCGCCGTCAACCTCCGCTTCTTCTATGGCTTTCTTCAGGCGTTTGATGTATGCCACACCCACAGTGCCCTTTGTCGGTACACACCACAGCAATAGCTTCTTCTTCACCTTGGGCACCTTAACCAAGAAACTGATCACATCTTTCAAAATCTCGCGCTTCAGCTTCCTATAACCGCGAAGCTTCATCAGAATTTTGGCCTTTTTTTCCTCTAACGGCTCCTCGGCCTCCTCAGAACCCAAACAACACACCTGCCTTAATATAGCGTTAGCACAAATCATTTGCATCACCCTTAAACTTTACGCTGCACAACCAACCGTGTCAACATATAAAGATGTTCAAACAATCCATACAAAACCCTTATCTAGACAAACAATAACCGCCAAAAACCACAGCCTAAAAACAACACAGAGAGGAGAAAAAACTTGAGAACACTAGACATAGTCATGATAGGAATCAGCGCTGCCCTCTACGCCATAGTCGGATACCTCACGAACCTCGGAGTCGTAAGCCCCGTGGTCGGAGTCGTCAGATTCTGGCCATCAGTCATAGTTCCTGCAACCTTTGCCGTACTCTTCGGTCCATGGGTTGGAGGACTAAGCGCAGCAATAGGTATTTTCATCAGCGATATGGTACATCCCGGCCACGGAATTGCTCTTCTAAGCCTCACGGTAGGTGTTCCCTCAAATTTCGCAGGCTTCTTTCTAATCGGAGTAATATCCAGACGGAATATAGAATGGCGGCATGTAGCCTTTGCGTTGACGGCTGGAACCGCTGCGGTGATAGGAATGATCGGCTACCTTTTGTCCATAGCATTGCTGACCATCGACGTTGCAGCTCTGTTTTTGGGGGTCTTCTTTGCCTGCTGTATCATAGTCATTGCGGTGGGATTGTGGAAGCCTGAATGGAAGAGTTACGGAATTGCATCAGTTGTCGGGCTTCTTGTAGGAAGTGCCTACATCGGTTTCGGTCTTTGGATGTATAGTCAATTTCTCCCGTTGCCTCTGGCACTGGGCTGGGAGCTCAATGCACCCTTCTACGCGAGTTTCCTTTGGCTTATCTGGACTTTCGCCACAGAAATTCCGTTCCTTGTAACCATTGTTCCTCCAATCTTGAAAGCATGCTACAGAGCCTTCCCCTCACTGGCTCCACAACGTGAAGAGTAAGAACGCCATGGCTAAGAGCGCTCAAGCCTATTCGCCCTCAGGCATCTCCAGCTTCTTCGAGATTTGTGACCAAACACCCGATGGAAGACCCCTCCATGACCCGAAGCAGATAGGCGCTCGCGGTGGAGGATTCGGAATCAACAAAGGTGTCCATACTGAAGTCAACTTAGCTGAGTCAGAAGAAAACCAGATTAGAGTATCTATCAATGGAAAACTCTGGCCTGACGCTGAGACAACTAAAACTGTGGTTGAGACGCTATTAGAAAAGGTTCCCAAAACATACAATATTACGGTTAAGCACCAAGTAGAGGTGCCGATCGGAGCTGGCTTTGGGTCGAGCGCCGCCGGCGCCTTGGGCACGGCTCTGGCTCTTAGCAAAGCCTTGGGCCTCCATTTTACGTACAACCAACTTGGCCAAATAGCCCACGTGGCTGAGATAAAGTGTCTTACAGGGCTAGGGACTGTTGGTCCGTTAATGCTCGGAGGCTGCATCATAACGACAGAGCCAGGTGCCCCTGGATACGCTTCTATAGATCGTATTCCCGTTTCCCCTGACCACAGAATAGTAGTGGGCACCTATTGCGCGTATCCCACCAGGGAGATACTTTCGTCTCAAGAAAAGAGAACCATAATCAATGAATGGGGTCGAAAAACCCTAAAGAAGATTCTCGTTGATCCTTCACTAGAGAATTTCATGCGGGCATGCAAGGAATATGCAGTAGCGACTGGCTTTGTCACGAGTCGTGTCAGACGGCTAATTGAACTTGCGGAGAAAGCGGGGGCCATTGGTGCTGCACAGAATATGGTGGGTGAAGCTGTTCACGCGCTGGTTACGGCGAATAAGACGGAAGATGTCGTTCAAGCATTTAAGAAAGCTATATCAAGTGAAAAAATCATCATAGCCAAGATTGATCTGCAAGGTGCACGCAGGCTCGGGTGAAAAGGCACCATGAAGGGGAAACTGGAGGTTGTAGCTGTAGGCGGAACCTTCGACGAGTTTCATAGGGGTCACCGAGCCTTACTGAAGAAGGCTTTCAGAGTTGGGAATCACGTTCTTATTGGCCTATGCTCTGACGAGTTCGTGAGAAAGCTGAAGAAGCCTCACAAAATTGCATCTTATGAGAAGCGCTTGGAAGAATTGAAGAGGTTCTTGGGGAAACATGCAGTATTGGAGCGAGCAGAGATAGTTCCACTGAATGACCCGTACGGTGTGACAGTCTCAGAGAATCGCCTCGATGCCATTGTAGTGAGCAAAGAAACTGAACCTCGTGCTTATGAGATCAATGAAAAGCGAAGGAGTAAGGGACTGCCTTCCTTGAAAGTCTTTGTCATCGATATGATCCTTTCAGAAGACTATTTTCCAATTTCATCCACGAGAATTTGGCTAGAAGAAATCGACCGCGAGGGACACCTGCTCTAGCTTCACTCGTAGAAGGCATGTTTAAACTATTATTCTGTACAGTCATATAGAGTAGGAAGAGTGACATCTTGAAGAGAACTGGCGCTGCAAAGCTTCCACTTCACTATGGTCGGGCGCCAAGATGGCTAGTTGTTCGAATGACCAAGCTCGCCCGACAAATAGTCACGATTATTATTGACGAATACGGGCAAGATGAGTTCTTGCGAAGAATCTCCGATTCCTTCTGGTTCCAGGCGCTCGGTTGCACCTTAGGATATGACTGGCATTCATCCGGTGTCACCACAGTGTTAACAGGTGTCTTGAAAAAGGCCATTGATCCCCAGGAGTTGGGATTAGCCGTTTGTGGCGGTAAGGGTAGGATCTCCTCGCAAGCGCCGCACGAAATCAGTCAGGCAGGCGAGAGTTTTGGCTTCTCAACAGATAAGACGAGTCAACTGCGATATGCGAGCAGGATGAGCGCTAAGGTTGACAACACGGCTCTTCAAGCGGGATATCCCCTTTATCATCATGCGTTCTTTCTAGCTGAGGACGGGAAGTGGGCGGTTGTTCAACAGGGAATGAGCGCGAAAGACGGGACTGCGAGAAGGTATCACTGGCTCTCTGAGAATGTTGAGGAATTTGTGGTTGAACCGCATGAGGCTGTAGTCGGTGACATCAAAAGGAAGGTTGCCTTGAACATGACCTCGAGAACCAGCATGGATTGCCAAAGAAACTCTGCAGACATCGTCAAACAGGAGCCCAAAGAGGTCATGAACCTGCTGAAGTCAATTCGCCCCGCCTATCAAAGGTCTTTGAAAGAATGGATGCCTGAGGCAAGATGGAAAGAACACGTAGTCGATGTGCTTTCGCTACCTCGTCGACTCAACTGGGGAGCGGTCAAGAAGGCCTATGAATTTCAGCCGGAGGACTATGAGGAGCTCTTGGGTATTAGGGGAATAGGCCCAGCAACCGTTCGGGGCCTTGCTCTCATCTCAGAGCTTGTCTATGGAGACGCGCCAAGCTGGAAGGACCCTGTCAAATACTCTTTTGCTTACGGTGGAAAGGATGGAGTACCGCATCCAGTGGATCGAGAGGCCATGGATAAGTCTGTCGAAGTCTTGGAGATCGCCATCAACAACGCTCGGATAGGTCACAAGGAGAGGATGCGATCTCTGCAGAGACTGCGGCGATACGCAATATCCTGACTGCCCACGAAATTGGCAATACGTGGAAAGAGAGAGATCTAGGGGGTCTTCAGTACTTCGTCTTCCGGTGGAGGCGCAGGGATGAAACCCTTCTCCATTAAGATTTTTGTTGATTCTCTTGTATTCCTGATAATTGAGACAGCTCGGTCCCACAGCTCTTTTCTACTCAGTTTGACTCTAGCGACGCCTTCTTTTATCGACTGCAGGGCACAGGCGACAGCCTCTCGTGGGTAGACTTCCCATTCTTCCATTCTTGGTACTATATCTCCTTCATGGATGCCTCTCTCTTCTGCGAATTTGGCCAGTTCATGTCCAGCAGCTATGCACATATCATCAGTAATCGTCTTCGCCTGCACATCCAGAACGCCCCGAAAGATGCCTGGAAAGCCTAGAGAGTTGTTGATCTGATTCTCGAAATCTGATCGGCCCGTGGCTACGATCTTGGCGCCAGCTTCTTTTGCTTCCCACGGCCAGATCTCGGGAATCGGATTTGCACATGCGAAGACTATAGCATCTGACGCCATTTTGTTCACCCACTCTTTCCTAATTGTGCCCGGACCTGGTTTGGAGGCTGCCACGCAGACGTCCACATCCTTCAGTGCTTCGGCCAAGTCACCTGTCCTTCCTTCAGCATTCGTTTTGAGGCAGAAGTCCCATTTCCACGGGTTTTCTTTCTTCTCGGCTTCTATGTCCTTTCTGTTTGGATGTAGGATGCCCTTGCTATCAACCATTATGATGTTTCCCGGTTTTACGCCCGCTCTCATGAGCACTATGGCCGTGCGAGTGTTAGCTGAGCCTACTCCAACCACGCTTATCAACGCCTCATCCATCTTTCTGCCTGTGATCTTCAGTGCGTTTATTATTCCTGCAAGTATGACGGTCGCAGTGCCTTGTTGGTCATCATGCCAGACTGGAATGTCCAGTCGTTTCCTTGTTTCTTCAAGTACGTGGAAGCATTTCGGTTTGGAGATGTCCTCCAGGTTTATTCCGCCAAAAGTGGGTTCGAGCCATTTGCAGGCAGTTATGATCTCCTCCGGCTCTTTGGTGCCTAAGCAGATGGGGAAAGCGTCTACGCCGCCTAAGTACTTGAAGAGCAATGCCTTTCCTTCCATCACCGGCAGTCCCGCTTCTGGTCCTATGTCGCCCAGTCCAAGGACTCTCGTCCCGTCGCTGACGACTGCCACATAGTTCCAGCGATTTGTCTGCCGAAAGACCTCTTGAGGATTTTCGTTTATTGCCCGACAGGCTGCTGCGACGCCCGGTGTGTACCAGATGGCGAAGTCTTTTGGGCTTCGTATCTGGCACTTCGGCATGACCTGGACCTTTCCTTCATAGAAGGGATGATACGCCAAAGCCAGTTTGGCTGGTCTCTTTGCTTTTTCCAGCATTTCTTCAACCGTGAGTTTCTTGGGCATGTTTGTCTAGCCTCGATTGGAGTGTTTGGTTTCTCGGAATGCTGCATTTAAGAATTGTGCTCCATATGCATGCATGCATCTCGGATGATTGCGAGTTATCCTCAGCTATGTCGCATCTTTCGGTTTATGTCTAAGGAAAAAAACAGAAACAGCGCTATCTTAACCCTACGTATGCGGTGCATATGGTTTGAATGAAAAAAGAGAAGACGGGTGTTTACTTCTTCTTGGCATTATCCTTTGGGGCTCAGTATTATGGCCTCTAACACGTTTTCGACGGTGCCATCGATGATGTCGCCATACCATGTCCCCATGGTCTTCCACCCAGCAAATGCACCAGTGCCTTGCCCGACAACGGTTCCGGCAAGATGAGTAGAATTAGTGATTCGATCACGGAATGACCCCTCAAACGTACCCGCTCCGTCGATTGTCAACACGAATTTTCCATGCATCGTTCCCTCGCCAGTGATCGTGTCAAGGGCGTAGTCGATCGTTTTCCACATAGCTGCATCTGCAATACCGAGGTCTGCACTGTTGAAGGTGCCCTCAGCTAGCAGTCCTCTGACCTGTAGAATACCGTCTTCGGTTATCCAACTTTCACCTGGATCAATGATATTGAGAAACACATCTGCTGTATACGGCAGCTTGTATGCTGGTGCGGCCATCACGGGTGTCACTGCAAATAACACTACGAGAGCCATAACAGGCATCAAAACTTTCTTGTTCATTGAATCACCTCCCTGTCTCTATCAACAACAAATCCACTAGTCCATCGGAAGTTACATTAGCGATTTGTGGAGAAGAGTTCTAGTAGATTCATTCACGCAGAAATCAACCAACTATACTACAAAGCATGCCCAGGAAGGAAGGAGTCAAATTTGATCCCAAACCCAAACCGCGCGCGCATCGGGTTTCTGTAGATATTAGAAACCCAGATCAGTTTACCGTGCTACGTGCGCGCTAGACATAGAAAACTTTATCTGAACAGGCAAGTCAGCCAAAATAAAAAGGGTTGATATGAAACAACCGAAAACACAGGATATGCATGCATGCAACGAACTGTAGACAGCATTCTCTGTCTAAGGCGCAGCGATTGGAAATACCATGTCGGAAAGGTTTTTATGATGTTCGGAGATGATCATTAGTCTCGGGACGGTGTCATGGTTGGCGGCCAGCATTGGTGACAGGGCTGTTGGGCTGTTTGATTCAGGTTTCAATTGTGCAGAATCGGTCTTGTCCGTCTTGTCAGATAGACTAGGAAAGTGGGGGAGAAATTGTGCTTGTGCTGTTCCTTGTGTCGCAACTGGTTTTGGGGGTGGAATTGGGAGAAACGGTTCCACTTGCGGAGCTTTGAGTGGGGTTGTTCTTGCCATCGGACTAGCCGCTAATCGTGACAAAGCCTCAGACTGGGACAAGAAGTACGAAGTGTACGACATAGTCTCCAAGACTCTAGCGGATTTCGAAAAAAGGTTTGGAAGCAGCCTGTGCAAAGATCTGACCGGATATGACTTGCGGAATAAGGAAGAGCGGCTAAGATATCGTTCACAACGCGTGCAGAATAAAAAGTGCTCGAAGTTCGTCAGATGGTGTGCCGACTACGGAGCAAAGTTGATAGATAGCACAAGAGAAGGGTAAAAGCATAGAGCAAAACGGGTTTCTAACGCACAACAACGACTTTGACACTACGCAGCACTAACCAGGTTCACCTAGTCTCATCTACTCAACCAATACAGCCAAATTTATAGTTCTCAAAATCCACTAAAAATCAGAGGTAAGAGTCTCATGGACTTCTACGATGTGGTCTTGAAGCGACGCAGTGTCAGAGATTTCAAGCTTGACCAAATCCCTCGAAACGCCCTGAACCAAGTTCTTGAAGCCGGTCGCTGGGCACCCTCAGGTGCAAACCTCCAACCCTGGAGGTTCATAGTTGTCACCAGATCAGAGGTCAAAGCGGAAATCGCCGATATATGCACAACATATAGTAAAGCAGTGTGGAAAGCCTTCACACCAAGCATCGCCAAGTTCCTAGGTAGCAGAGGTGGAACGTGGGACAAATCGTACATGAGGACAATTCCCGTCCTGATCGCAGTCTGCTATAGGGTCAGCGACGAACCTACAAGCCAAGTAGCCTTGGCTTCAACATGGACAGCCATACAGAACATCCTACTGGCAGCCGCAAACGAAGACCTAGGAAGCTGCGTCTATACTCATGCCAGTTCAGAAGAAGAAGACGCCCTGAAACAGACTCTAGCTATCCCAAGAGCTTACCACCTAGCGGCGATAATCCAGTTGGGTTATCCGAAAACTGCTCCACCTACACCTCCCAGAAAGAGATTAGAAGAGATCATCTCCTACGAGCGATTCTGAAGTGAGAGCTCTACTCCTCTTCCTGGGCCCGCTTGTTGTTTCACAGTTGGACCGCCAGGCGATTCTCGAAGTCGATCTCTAAGTAGGCGGCTCCCGGCAACCAATCCGATGTTGAATGAAGACATCGTCCATCAGGTGCAAACACGTACCCGCCACCAGGAAAGTCTTCATGCATGCATATAGCGGACTGAGTTGTCAGCTATATAGAATTTTCTTATCTCGACGCAAGTTCGAAGTCTCGAAATCTCTCTATGACTTCCCCCCACACCGCATTTTGAGGCACAAGGGCAGTAAGGTAAATATATGCTGACTTCAATCTCATAATTCCCGACGTATCCTTACAAGACTACGCTTGGTGAAGACAAATGAAGGAAGCAATAATCTTAGCTGGCGGAGAGGGATGGCGACTAAAGCCTGCAACTTGGGTACCAAAACCCCTGGTAAGAATCAACGATCAAACACTAATAGATCGCCAGATAACCTGGCTGCGGAACTACAACTTCGAAAACATAATCATCGCCTCAAATAGAGAGGATCTCACGAAACTACCAGTCAAATATTCCATTGAAAAGGACACATTAGGAACTGGAGGCGCAACAAGAGACGCCTTCAAGCAGGTTAAGGGTAGCGTCGCCTATGTGATGAACGTGGATGACATAGTCTTCTATGACCCTAACATACTCTACGATTATGCAGCAAAGGGCGCAGGAATACTGCTAGCCAAGCCCACACTACCCTACGGCCGGGTCAGCCTGCAAAACGGAATCGTCGTAACAAGATTTCAGCAAAGGTCAACACTTGATTCATACGTGAGCGCTGGCCACTACGTATTCAAAAAATCTGCAGTTGAGAGGTATTTTCCAGAGAAGGGGGATTTGGAATTCACGACTATGCAGAGACTAGCCGATCAGAAAATGCTGCGAGGATACACCTATCACGGAATGTGGATAACAATAAATACGATGAAAGATCTCATCCAAGCTAGAACTTACTTCAAATAACAGGTGGGTGTTGCATTGGCGAAACTGAAAGATCTCGTTATCTCAATACTCGAGAGCTCAACTGAGGATCTGACACTCGCCGAGATCGCTGAAAAAGTCGGGGAATCCGAAAAGAAGGTGTACAAGGCGCTACGCAAGCTATTCAGTGACGGTCTCGTAGATTCCCGGAATCGTCGTTACAAGCTTTCTGCTTCCTAAGACTTCCGAAGCGAGTACACCTACTCCCATAGAGTAATCAGCAAGAGCGTCGGCGGCTTCAGGGCCTCTCCAGATATTTCTCCACATCCATGGCTGCTTGGCATCCGGCTCCAGCCGCTGTAACAGCTTGCCGGTAACGAGGATCTTCTACATCACCTGCCACGAAAACGCCATCTACACTGGTTCTTGTCTCATCCCTAGCAACAACGTATCCTCTCTTGTCCAGTTCTATCTGGCCCTTGAAGATTTCGGTGTTCGGCTTGTAGCCTATTGCTACGAAGACCCCGTCGCAGGCCAATTGAGACTCCTCACCAGAACCAGTTCTCTTTAGTCTGACCCCTTCAACTCTGCTTTCGCCCAAGATTTCTTGGACTGTGCTGTTCCACACAAACTCGATTTTCGACTCCTTAAACGCCCGATCTTGAAGAAATTTCGACGCCCTCAATTCGTCTCTCCTATGTATTACTTTGACCTCTCTGGCAAATTTCGAGAGGACCAAGGCTTCCTCTATAGCGGTGTCCCCGCCACCAACGACCACCACCGTTTTGTCTTTGAAGAAGGCGGCATCGCAGGTAGCGCACACCGAGACGCCTCGGCCTCTTAGCCGTTTTTCACTATCCAAGCCCAGCCACTTGGACGAAGCTCCGGTGGCGACTATGACAGATTTTCCTTCATACTCGTTGCTTCCGACGGTTATCTTGAAGGGTTTAGATGAGAAGTCAACAGCAGCGGCCGTGTTAAAAGCTATCTCAGCACCGAACCTCTCGGCTTGTTTCATCATACTATTCATAAGGTCTGGTCCAAGGATTCCTTCTTCAAATCCTGGGAAATTCTCTACTTCTGCCGTAAGCATGAGTTGTCCTCCCCACATCTGTCCGGCAACCACCAGTGTCTTCAATCTAGCTCTGCTGGTGTAGATCGCAGCAGTGAGGCCTGCGGGTCCAGAGCCGATGATTATTACGTCGTACGTTCTTGACCCTCCTTGTGATACTCCTCTGAAAAGAAGTGATGTTGACAATATGAAGCTTTTTGACAATAGCGGGGAAACATGCCTGGAAAACCTTGAAATAGATGGGGGCGTTTCGGAATGGTAGGATGTGGCGTGGAAAGCCTCGAGGACTTCGGGTTGGACGGCCTCATTAAAAGAACCATAGAAGCCTACATCAGGCACCGAGGCACAGAAGCGGTAGCTGTGTCTCTTTGAATCGAGAAACCATGAGATTACAGGGAGACAACCATCTTGGGTGAAAACTCGGATGTAGAAAAGCATCG
>CAYFZQ010000038.1:0-11833 GCA_964347825.1 uncultured Candidatus Bathyarchaeia archaeon
GCAGCCATCGTTCCACTAATGGTTCCTCGCGACAAACTGAGCCGCATGAATGGTGCAAGTTATCTCCTTTCTGGAGCCGCAACTCTGGTCGGGCCAGTCCTCGCAGCCACGTTACTGGAGGTGTGGGAGATCGGTCAGATTCTCTGGATCGACGCTGCGACATTCATCATAGCAGTAGTACCACTTTTGATGATAACGATGCCCTCTGTGAGAAAGAGGAAGAATGAAAGCACGGATCCGCCGTCATTCAGAAAGGAGTTTTCAGAAGGGCTGGCCTTCGTCAGGAAGGCGAAAGGTTTCCTGACTTTCGTCATACTGGCAACGGCCCTGAACTTTCTGCTCACGCCTATATCGACGCTGCTTCCTTACTACGTGAAGTTTGACCACCTCGGAGGCCCCGCAGATCTGGCACTTGTCATGGCCTTCTTCCAAGGAGGAGTTCTTGCTGGGGGATTCCTAATGCTGGTAATAAAGGAATTCAAAAGAAAGATAGTTGCGATAGTGCTTTCGATTTACATCATCTTTGCTGGCTACGCCCTGGTGGCCCTCACGCCTACAGGGCTATTTTGGTTCATGGCAATAAGCGGACTTGTCATGGCCTTCTGTCTACCGATAGCCAACGTCTCAATCCAGACAATAAGACAAATTGTGGTTCCTGCAGAAATGCAAGGCAGAGTGACCTCAGTTATGGGGGCCTTGGCCACTGCGGCGTCTCCTATCGGTATGATCCTCTCAGGGGCCATAGTAGAATTCACTGAGACGGCTAGTCTCTTCTTGGGGTGTGCTGGGCTTGGCATACTCGTAATAACGCTGTCGTGGGTGTTCACTGACATCAAACATATAGAGAGACTCGAGAAAGCAAAAGACGTAACACAAGTGGAACTCGTGCAGCTTTAACGCCACGTGGCTAACACAGATATTTGTTTTTGATGTAACATTTACGATCATTTTTGCTTCAAAACCTACCATGCACACAACGACATCAAATGACTTCGTTAGGCCTTTCTAAGCCACGTATTGTGCTACATATTAGGAAACGCTAAACAGGTAGTCAACACGAGTCATAGCAGACGGAAAAGCCTTGAAACCAGAAGAATCAGAGGCAATAGTCGCAGCGCTACGTGAACTTGGTCTAAGCTACGAAGAGACAGCCCGGCTCGTGAAAGAAGCCTCAAAAGACAAAAAATCCCTCAGCCCCTTATGGGGAAAGCCTGGCACCGGACCCCAAAGGAAATCTCAACTCATCAAACTCGGGGCAGCCTTGATCGCCTTCCCAATCCCAACCGTCGGCATCAAGAAAAGCTTGGGTGCCATTCTGATAGCTACAGGTTTGATCCAAGAAAGAAGAAAGCACATCCATGTAGCAGACGTCTACGCGACTTTTCAGGACGTAAACCGTGAACTACGAAAGCTTCAACAGAAATGAGCAATGGCAGGAACGCGAGGCGAAGGCCGCAGGAGATGTCTCCTGCATAAGATGTGAGTGCCCGGAACTGGATTTGCATAAGTGTCTCCTTGCTTGTGCGAGTGTAACCTGCAATTTGCCCATATTCACATGCGTACAGAAGCTGGCCAGTCTAGGTGCTCGTGTATTTTTGCTCCGCTGTTGAAAAGCAATTCTTTAATACACGGCAATTATATTATTTAGTGATACGTGCGATAGTGGATATTGGGGGGGGATGTATGCACCCCTTATCTTCGGAGTATGTACATCTCTTCTATGACGCCATAAGCCAATCGGAGGGCCTCCTAATGCAACCACACGCAAGGAAGAAGACGCACTAGCCGTGGAGGGAGATTCAAGCTTCCTAAGAACTTGGTTGACTTCCTAAAGACAAGAGAAGAAAACACCGGTGTGACCAAGAAAGAATACCTACAAGGGTCAGTCTTTGGGCGAGTCGTGATGGATTCATACGCCACAAAGGGCTTGCTATCACCCGAAGTACGTGGGCAGTTAATGAGGAATCGATTTCGGGAAAATCCCCAAGCACAAATGAGCGATTGAGCGCGTGAGAAAGAGAAGGTAAATGAAGATGAGCATAAATGTGCGAGAAGTATTCGCGTTCCTAGCTTACACAGTCCCTGGTGTAATGGTTCTTGGCGGCCTATGTCTGACAGTCCTCGGATATCCCCTTAGCCAGGCGGACATAACTGGAGCCGGTTGGGTCTTGATAGTTCTTGGTTGCACAGTATACCTCTTGGAACTCCTGATTGTTTTGGTTCGACACTACAGCTCAGATTATACGCAACCGAGCGTGTGCATACGCGCATGTGTATAGACAAGAATGGTAGCTCGCAGAGGAAATGAAGAGATATCTGCCTTAGACTTCTGCACGAGAGAAGAGATACGTCCCAATTCCTATCATCAATGCGTTGAAGCCCACAATCACACCCAAGCTGATCAACCACCCGAAAGAACCAAGCAGGGGCGATCCTGCACCTAAGAGGCACCACCGCAGCAGTTCCACGCCATAGAACATCGGGTCAAGCAACATTGCAGCTTGAAGCGGTGAAGGCACTGCATCGATTGGAAAGAAGACGCCTGATAGCATGAACAAGGGCCACATCACAAATGTAGAGAGCAACTGAAAAGCGTGAAAGTCATTTAGTCTTGAGCCGATAGCGACACCGAGACCGACGAACCCTGCAGTGATTAGCAGCATCACACCTATTGCCGCGAGTGCACCTAAAGCCAAGGCTAGAGTTGGCTCAAAGGCACCCATGATTCCAGCAACGGTCATAAGCAATATGCCTTGTATCGATGCGGTCGCCGCTCCACCGAGGATCTTGCCAAGAATGATGCTCGTTCGACTCACAGGGGCGACAAGCATCTCTTTCATGAAACCAAATTGTCGATCAAAGATGACAGATACGCCTGAAAACACCGAGCCGAAGAGAAGCCCCATGCCAATAATGCCCGGGGCCAAGTAAGAGAGGTAGTCGATGCCGCCGACTCCGCCTATGAAACCTCCAAGCCCCACGCCGAAGACTGCGAGGAAGAAGAAACTCTGCGCCACCGACGAGATTATGCGTGCCTTGGCCCGCCAATAGCGTTTCAACTCGCGGAGCAAGACTACGTAAATTGCTTGCCCAGATAGAGGTTGAACCAATCCCTTGTCAGCCCTCCCCTCGACTGAACACGCTAGCCACGACCACGCCCTCCTCGCGCTTGCCGCAGTATCCGATGTCGCCGAATCATCTCTACGAAGCTGCCCTGCTCGTCCCGGATATTGCGGCCTGTCACTGAGATAAAGACATCGTCAAGTGTTGGCTTGTGTAACTCCACGGATTCCAGCTCGACTTTGGCCTCATCCATAAGCTTGACAATGCTGGGGATCCGATGTCCGCCGTCATCCACCAAGAGGTTCAGTCGCCGTGCAGTCGGAGCAGATTCCACAGGTTCCTTTGACAACATCTTCCGAACATTCCCAGATGCTCTGCCGCTCAGAGCACCCTCAGAGTTCATTCGCCCCATAAAACCAGAACCCCTGTCCATTCCGCGCAGTAGATTCATCATCTTGCCCACTGCAGCCTGACTATTGCTGCCAGACACGGTATGAATGCGACGCACCCACTCTTTTCCCTCGAAGAGCGCACGAACTTTCGAAATCATCGCGGGATCTTTGAACGTGAGAGTCACAACGTCTCCTTCCAACTGAGCTTTCAACTGATCAGCGGTGTCCAACGCCACAATCTTGCCAAAGTCGATGACAAGAATCCGCCCACAGAGATAGTCAGCCTCTTCCGTATAGTGAGTAGTGAGAATGATGGTGACGTTTTTCTCCTCGTTTAGTTTTTGAATGTGTTCCCAGATTGAGCGTCGAGTCTGGGGGTCAAGACCCAGGGTTGGCTCGTCCAGAAAGAGCACTTGCGGGTGGTGAAGCAAGCCCCTAGCGATTTCCAAGCGTCGTTTCATACCTCCACTGTACGTCTTTACCAGGTTGTCAGCGCGATCGGTGAGTTGGACTAACTCCAACATTTCGTCGATGCGTTGGTGCCGCAAATCCTTGTCGAGCCTGTAAAGACGCCCATGGAAGTCTAGATTCTCGCGACCAGTCAATTCCAGATCCAGCGTGGGGTCTTGGAACACGTACCCAATGCTCTGGCGTACCGCATCTGGCTCTTCAACAATATCGTATCTGTTTACAGTAGCGGTGCCACTGGTCGGCTTCAGCAACGTTGACAGCATGTTCAGCGTCGTGGTCTTCCCGGCTCCATTGGGTCCGAGAAACCCTAGAATTTCTCCTTCTTTCACATCAAAACTTATTGCGTCTACTGCCTTAACTTGGCCATTAAAAATCTTTGTCAAGCCGTCAACTTGAATAACACTAATCTTTGCCAACCTCCACTTGCTCACCAATGAGAATTCTATTCATATCTCAACGCTTCTACCGGTTTGAGTTTTGAGGCCCGCCAAGCAGGGTAAAGGGCAAAGATCACACTTACTATCAAGCCAAAAACTAGGGCACCGCCAAATACAGTTGGAGTCAAGACAGGTGATATAGTCATTCCGCTAGCTCCCATACCATGACCACCTGGTCCAATGCCGTTTCCTCCAAGAACTCTAGCAACCACATGTGCCAAACCCCAACCGGATACTACGCCGATTGATGCCCCCATTAAGCCAATGATTACGGCCTCGCAGAGAAATATCACGAGCACCGTTCGGCTTTTCATGCCCAATGCTTTTAATATACCTATCTCTCTTGTACGCTCCATCAACGAAACAATCATTATGTTCATTATGCCTATCCCTGCCACCAGGAGCGAGATAGCGGCGATTCCAGCCAAGAAAAGTTCGATCGTAGAGAAGACATTTGAAAGGATGTTAAGCACAGCCGTCGACGACGTTGCTGAAACTTGACCGCCAAAAGCTGTCTTTATGGCCGCCGAAACGCCTTGAATTGTGGCTTCGTTATCATTTTCCAGCTTCACCACGATCATGTCGCATTGGTCGGTTCCGAAGAGCTCCTGAGCTTGGGCAATTGGAATGTAAACGCTAGAATCCGATGGGCCTCCAACGTTTAACGCTCCGATTTCCTTCAGAATAGCTACAACATTGCCGGCATACGTCTCATTTTTAGGTGGCCGTACGGTTGCATTGGTCCAAAGAATCTCGATGTCCTTGTTTGTGTCAACGAACATCGTCCCATTGTCCCACGGATCACTTATCCGCTTTCCAACAACAACTGTCTCATTATCCGGATCCAGAGGGATCCCTCCGCTCTCAGCTTCAAATGTGCTGCTGTAGATTTTTGAATATTTGTCGAAATCTACGCCTATCACAGAACGCACGAGATCGCTTTCACCGGATTTCACATAGCAGACCTTCTGGATAATCGCGACCGACATGCTAACATTCTCTATTTCATCGATTATCTGTGTGTCATTGACTAACAAGACGAAGCCAGAATCAGTTAAGCCGATTGATCCGCCCAACCCAAAACCGAGCCCGCCTCCCGTGGAAACAATCAATGTGTCAGTTGCGAATCCCGTTTGAAGCTGGACGGTTATTGAATCCTGAAGTCCTTGGCTAATTGAAAGCAGAGCCACGATCGCTGCAATACCGATCACGATGCCTAGAGTTGTCAAGCCAGCGCGAAGCTTCCTCAATCTTATAGCGCCAAAGGCAAAGGAGAAAACATCTGTGGTTTTCATGCTAGTTCACCTTTTCTCGGACTATTGAACCATCAAGCATTTGGACCGCTCGTCTCGCTTGGGATGCTATCCGCTGGTCGTGTGTGACAACTACTATGGTTACACCCTTGTCTTCGTTCAGTCGCTTAACAAGATCCAAGATTTCCTCTGCAGTCTTTGAATCTATGTTTCCTGTTGGCTCATCCATCAGGAGAAACTTCGGGTTGTTTGCTAAGGCTCTCGCAATCGCGACACGTTGCCGTTCACCGCCACTAAGCTCGGCTGGCTTATGATCCACTCGTTCTTTCAAACCCACAGTCTCCAGAAGATCTGTCGCATGTTTTTCTCGCTCGGCTCTGCTCAGGCCAGCGATAGATAACGTGAGTTCAACATTACCTTTCGCGGTGAGGCGAGGGATCAGGTTGAAGAACTGAAAGACAAAACCGATTTTTTGCCGCAAGTCCGCTAGGGCATTATCATTCAGTGTGGATAGGTCGATGCCATCTATAGAGACTTTTCCGGTTGTCGGCTTGTCCAATGCGCCTATCATGTTTAGTAAGGTTGATTTGCCGCTTCCCGAAGGTCCCAACACTGCAAGAAAATCACCTTTCTCAACTGTCAGATTCACTCCGCGCAACGCGTTCACGGGAACTTTGCCCAGCAGGTAGGTCTTTCCAACATCTACGGTCTCGATAATACGGTTCGCCACGAGCTTCAACCTCTCTCAATTCTTTCAGATAATTCCTCAATCCGCTTAGCGGTCATGTCCAGAAACGCTCCAACTTCTTTGACGGCTCTCTCCGTGAAGTTCTTCTCCAGGGTTCTCCGGAGACTGAAGAGAGCCTTAACAAATCGTCTTTCGGGTTCCCGAAGTGCGCGTAGTTTCTCAGGATGAGCACTGAGCCAGAATGCACTGATGATTGGAGGGGCCAAGAACTCCAGTTTCTTCTGCAATTTCTCTTTGAATTTCACATGTTCCTCGAAGAGCCTCTTCCCCTTTTCTGTCAACCTGTACCGTTTTATGCCGCTCTCTTTTGAAGGCGCTTCTTCTGCGTACCCGTTCTTCTGGAGCCACGACAAAAGGGGATAAACCGAGCCAGGACTCGGTTCCCATCGACCATCCGTATTCTTCCTTATTGTCTCCATTATTTCTGATCCGGACATAGGCTTCTCTTTCAGGAGTCTGACAACACAATACTTCAAGAACCCCTTCGGCACACTGGCAGTGTGTCTTAGCCAGCGTCTTAGCGGAATAGGCGGCCGATCGGACATGATATCACCAGCGATATCAAAGGCGATATCAAACGCGACATATAAATCTTCTGCGCCGATAACAGAGAAACCGTGAACGTTCAAGGACTGCATACGATCTAGGTTATGCTAATCGTATGCAAGAATGAAAAAATGGAAAAATTGGGTGTTTGGTTAAGATCTCACCAACACCCTGTGGACACAAATCCACTTCGTACTGTCACAGACGTTTTTGTCACTCGATCTCTATGGGTTCGCCTTTCGCCCTTTTCTCTTTCTTTTTAGGGACGGTGACCTCCAGAACACCGTTCTTGTAGACAGATTTTGCTTTTCTCGTATCAACATTGCATGGTGTCTCTACCTCTTTGAAGTATTTGCGGTGTGGTGTGTCTACCGAGATCGTAAGGCCGTTCTCTGTTCCATGAAGCTTTATGTCCTTTTTCTCAACGCCTGGCAGTTCTGCAATGACTTTGACTTCGCCATCCGTCTCCATAACGTCCACCAAGGGTTCTCGCTGTTCTTTGACGTTGACTTGCGGCCTTCCCCTGAGCGTTCCGGGCTTAACATTGCCAAACTCTCTCACTTCGGGCTTCCCTTCCGGACCAATCGTCACACTGTATCCGTAGACAAACGGTCCCCAACGCTTGACTTTCGTTCCGTCGGGTAGAGTTCGTTCGCGAACGAGATCCCTCGGCGTGCGCTTCGACAACTCCTCGAATTCCCTTGCCATCATCTCTTCCATCTCTTTGAAGACATCGTCTATATCCCTAAAGCCAAAAAAGAAGGGCGACCTTCTCCTTTTGAACCACCTTGACCACCAATCTTCCTCTGACACAGTCTATCACCTCCTTTTTCTTAGATTTGAGATATTCTTTCTCAAGGCCACCTTCCGGTTGCCTCCGAAACGTCTTTGGGGCATCGGTCTACGCCTTCCAGGGTCCCACGGTTCAAAGGGATCAAATGGATACGGCGGCTCCAGAGGCTGATACGACGCAAAGTCATAAAAGCGTTCCTCAGGTGCCACTATCTTCCGCCTCCCGAAAAATCTTCTGCTTCCTCCAGAAGCTCCACCAGATGCCTCAACACAAGGCTCATCAGTATGAACCCGCTCTCGCCAACCTCTGAGCAGCGATACTTTCCTCGTTCAACCTTTTCCAGAAACCCCCCTTCCCTGAGTTTCTTCGCGTTTTCCCAGACAATTTTGGGATTCAAATTCAGATCCTTCATGAAATCAGCGAAGTTCATAGTGCGATCTTCTTCCTCCATGAGGCGTTTCATCATCCTCAACCGTGTTTCATGGGATAGAGCATGGAAAACCTTTGACAATCGATGGCAGTCCGCCTCGAAAGCCTCTAGCTCGTCTACTAGCTGTTCTCTTGTCCAGTCGGAGGGTGAAAGAGGAATCTCAAATAGGACTTCTCCGTTTCGGACCAGTCGTAGTTTCAGTTTCATGCTGATGCCCCGTTATTACCTTTCAGTAATTACCTTGAGGTAATATATAAATATTACTCTTAGGTAATAACGCGCGCGTCAACAACTGCTATCTACCAGATGTATGTAGAAAGCCGTTTGACCGTTTTCCTTGCACTGCAAAGAGATGAAAGTTGGAGTCGATGAGGCAAGAGAGATGGGGGGTTGTTGGAAAAGCCTCCATTGCATTCTCGATTTGAAAGAGTATATGATATGTACCGCTACAGAGACGCATTCACGCATGCAAGTTTTTCAAGGCATGCCGTTTCTGATGTTCTCTGCGATCCCATCCAGTTCCGGCCTACTCCGATTAGCGCCGTAATTCGGTCCGAACCTGAATCCAAAACCATCACCTTTGAATCTCGGAATCACGTGCAAATGAACATGCAGTATCTCCTGGGACGCCGCTTCGCCGTCTGCCAGATGCAAACTCACGCCCTCACACCTCACCCCTGATCTCCTCACTGCAGCGGCAATGCGCATCGCAGTTTTGAACATGTGACCACCCGTCTCCGGATCAAGCTCAGAGAGCTGAGCAGCATGCACTCTCGGCACCACCAACACATGCCCTGGATTGACCGGTTGAATATCCAGAAAAGCCATGACCTTATCATCAGAATAGACCACGCTTGCCGCTTCAACGCCGTCGATTATCCTGCAGAAAACGCAATTACTCATCCTTCAAACCTCAACCACTCAAGGCTCGCAACGCTATCAGATTCATCCTAAGATGCCAACCTTGCATATTACAGTTGAGTCTGTCTGTACCCGCAGTCGATCTCGCTTGGCTTTTCCTTGGATCCAAAGCGCGCGCCTCTCTCAAAGTATATAAGAATCTGCAGGCAGACGGTTGGCGTGTTGAGAGACCGTGACGTCGTACGTGGTTTACAGAGCCTCGAAAGAGTCGAAGAATAGAAGCGCCATACCCAATCGCCTGAAATCACTCGGCTGTAGACGATTGCACGAGGCCTTCTGGAGAATCAATGAAGACGAGATCCACAGGGTTCTCAAAGCGCTCGTGAAGAACCAGCCGATACTTCTGAAGCGGATCAGGGAGATAAGGAAACCTCGATTGACACAAAACAGAGGGCTCTCTGAACTTGGCAGCATCGTCGTGGTCATGTATGCAACCCCAAAGGACATGAAGAGGGAAAAGATAAAGAAACTCCTATCAAGAGCCCCCTGCATTCGCCTACGACGGTCAGTCTACGCGTTCCTCCAGCGCCATTCCCTTTTCGACAAAGACCATCAACTAGTCGACGCTCGCAGATTTGTGGAATTCATCGAGCGAAACAACGGAAAAGTCAAGGTCGTCCCGAGAGTAGTAATCGAGGATGCAGAATCTCTCGAAAGACTTCTACAAGAAACGGGAGAACGTGTAGAGACCAGGCTGGCTTCTATCATCAGGTGCTGCAAAGAACTCTATGGGAGAACTCTCTCGGGAAATGACCTTCGTCTAGCGAAAGACCTACTTGCAAAGAACAAACGCATATTTTTGGTAACGAAAAAGGTAGCTGCATTCTATGAAAAATGGCTCGGGGCAGACTTCTCAAGCAGCCTAGGACGATCATACAGAGCCATAAAACGAGTCAGTTCTGTTGTTGACAATAACTAGATGCCATACGCACGTAGCATATCTCGCAAAACCCAACAACGTTAATATGCATGACGAGCATCTGTACCTTGAATGACCAAACAATTGGCGCCCGCGCCAAGACTTCACAAGTCCCCCTATTCATCACCCGATTTCAAGCTTTTTTCGGCATATAAGGGAAAAAAAGTGGACTAAAAGACCATCAGGAAAGGAATATATCCTTTTTTTCCATAAAATGGTCTTCATCTTCTTTTTTGATGAAAAAGGCGTTTCTTTGGATCGTTTCTCCCTTTGAATAAGTCTTATTTGAATCCCGTGGCGCTATGCTCTCGAGGTGAAAAAACGTGAGCGACGAAGAAGAGTGGGAAGAGGACGAAGACTGGGACGAGGAAGAAGACGAGGAGTGGTAGACGGTAATGGGCAAGAAAAAAGGAAAGAAAGCAAAGAAGAAGAAAGAATAGCCGACAAGACAGCGGTCGGTCTTTCCCCATTTTTTCTTTACACTGCACCTACAACCACTTTTTCCGACCTCTAGGAACCCCCGAGTTTTCCTGCACACCTTCTGTTGACGATTCTGAACCAGATATTGTTCAGATCCACAGGCATCGAGTTACAAACGATCGGCAGCTTTTGTAGGTACTCGAAAGCCATATTAGCAATCCTTTGAACATCTCCAGCGAGGCTACACGCTCTGAGATTCATCTTCAAGGAGATCAAAACTGCCGAGGAAGTAGATAGGCTCTCGCAAGAGATGCTCTCGAGTATCCAAAGAAATCCTGCCATTGACGTGGCGTACCCTGACGTTCTTCATCCAAGCTCTCTCCTTTCAAACTTCAATGTGCGAGATGACACTCGAACACTCGCCGCGTTCGAAGACGAACAACTCGTAGGACTGGCTTCCTTCATCTGGTCCAAGGCGACCTTTCTACACCCAAGCTTTCTCAATCGCATCTTTTTCATACTGAGCCTCAAGAAAGCCAAGAACATCGAAGACAGATTGATCGACAAGGTCGAAAGCTACTACCTAAAGCTTCAGGTGCCAGAGATAAGCTACATACGAATCACCCCTGTTAACAGTCTGTCACCAAGTGGACGACGACTCGGGAAACATGGTTACAGAAAACGGTTTTCGCTGCGGCGAATGGCGAGACCCTTGGACAACATCCCGAAAGCCGACACCACCTCAGCCCCTACTCTCCGACGCGTAGCATGGGCGAAGCAGGACCTCTTGCTCTTCATGACGACATGGGCCAAAGGCTTCGGTTGGCCCGCCAAATACGTCCAACCCGCCGCAGAAGGAATGACGAAGAAATTCCTAGAGAGGCATCAAACCGATCCCAATACTTGGATCAACTTCCTAGTCGCGCGGAACAGACAACCTGCTGGCACAGCAGCCTTCCTCACTTTTCCAGAGACCGCCTACGTTGTGAATGTGTCCACTCTCGCGGCGTTCCGAAGAAAAGGCATTGCCACGTGTGCGATGATACAACTCATGGAATGGTGCAAGGCGCAGGGCATGAAATATATGACCCTAGATGCAGACGAGACTGCCGCACTGAATCTCTACCGCAAACTCGGGTTCAAGGAATATGGCGAATCCGCTGGGTACGTCAAGAAATTCAACTAGTGACACCATTGTTGCCTGCAAGCCAGAAGTACTCACAATTGCTGAAAGAGACCTCTCCTCTGAACAAGGTCTGGATGAAGCAGATTTAACTTGTGTAAGGTTCTTCAGGAAGCGCGGATGGCTTCGGAAGATCATACCATATTTACCCAGTATTATGTCATATATCGCAATATAGGTTAAATCTTTTAAATACAAACATCATACCAGAGAGTGAGTTGAGATAACACGTGGCAGAAGAGAAAATCGCACATATC
>CAYFZQ010000039.1:0-11356 GCA_964347825.1 uncultured Candidatus Bathyarchaeia archaeon
CCGATGACGGCGATACTCTCTTGCGGTGTACGCTCCACAGGCTTCGCTGACACCACTTTGGGACTTACCGCTTGTTTCTTGTAACTACACTTGGGACAGGTAAGCATGAGCGGCCCCTTCTGTTTCCCTTTCTTCCGACTCGGGGTCAGTCGCGTTCCGCACTTCGGGCAAAATTCCATGATGTAGCACCGCGCAAGCTGACATGCTTTGCTTTCAGTCTTTTAAACCTTTCTCAGAAGGATGGTGTCAGTCTCCTGCAATTTGCACATCTTTGAAACGCATGTAGGGCGATACGCAACAGAAAGCGGTGCCTCCAGACGCGATCTCTTCAACACCAGAGATTCCGGTTATGTTCTTGATCAAAGTGAACACGTTTCCGCTGACGAGGCCGCCTTTTACGGGATGGGTGACTTCGCCATTCTCTATCAGGGCTGCATTTCGGATCTCGGAGCCAAAGGAGCCGGAGGCGCTCTGCGGGTTCAGCCAGGAGAAGTTGTAGATCAATAAGCCTTTGGAAATCTCTGCGATGAGTTCATCTAAGGTTTTTGTGCCTGCATGGACTCGGAGATTGGACGTTTGGTTCTGGGGGCGGAGCTTGAACTTCTCGTCGATGTAGAAGAAGACGCTGCCCTGCCGAATGCCATTGCCTGTTGAGTCTTTTCCGCTTTGAAGCCCATAGTACTGGTCGAAAAGACGGTTCGTGAAGACGCCGTCTTCAATCAGTGTAACCCGGCGTTGGGAGTTGCCCTCATCATCGAAGGGTGAGGATTGGAGACCATAGGGATACAAGCCATCATCGGTCACCGTCAGCGACTGATCTGCCACCGTTTCGCCCTCTTCGAATTTCGATATGCCAGTTTTCAGGGCGCGCCCAGTGCTGTGAGTTCCAACGACCGGCACGAGCAGATCGCATATCACCTGGGGCGGAAAGATAACCTCAAGTTTTTCCGTCTTAGGGGTCTTCGCCTCGAGGTTCTGTTTAGCCAGTCTTGCCCACTTCTGCAGGCTACTCCTCGGGATGTCTTGGGCTCTCCGAGCGTATCGAGTCGCCCAGTATTCAGAAAGCTTGCCGCTTCGAGAGGTCTTGAAGCTTACCTCGATGAATAGTGTGGTCTCTTCTTTCTCGCGGTCAAGGCCCTCACTATTTACGATAGACGTGCGGGTGTAGTAGGTCTTGACCTTGGCAAAGGGCAATTCGACATCCTCGGCCTCTGCGATTTCAACGAATTGCTGGGCAAAGTCTTCGATGGTTCCTTCCGGGTTGTCCTTGATCTCCTTGTCGACGATGTCAACGCGGGTTGTTTTGGTCTGACGAGGGAAGGTGAATTTTTCCGGCTTAGACTGCCTGGCCATGAGCACTGCGTTCTTGATACACGTTTCAATTTGAGCACTCGCAGTCCTGTTGGAACTGACCATGCCGAGGCCTTTGTCCAAAACGCGTATTCCGTAACCCAGATGCTTCACCGTGTTGAGGAGCTCCCGCTCCCCTCGCCGAAGATACAGTTGAGTCACGATTGGGGCTTGCAGGTAAATCTCATAGTCCTTCACCCCGGCGGCCTCCAGCTTGGCTTGGATTTCGGATAGCAAATCTTCAGCCACCACTCACAATCGCCTCCTTAACGCGAATAGACGGTCCGCCGCTGGACACACGGACCCAATCCTCAGAGCCCTTTCCACAGCTTCCAGGATGCAGCTGGAAATCACTGCCCACCGCGTCCACATTTTCAAGCAACTCGAGGACTTGCCCAGTAAGAGTCACTGGAAGAAGAAGTTTGGTCAACTTGCCGTGCTCAATAAGATAGCCCTTTACCGAAGAGGCCTGTATCCCACCACCAAGAGGATCTTCCATGCCATGTGACCCTTTCTTGAGGTAGACGCCATGATCTACGTCCTCCACCATTTCTTCCATGGTCCAGTCGCCCTTCTCGAAGTAGGTATTACTCATTCTGACGTAGATCTTACGAGAGAAGTTCTGTGATCGTCCATTTCCTGTTGGACGCGCGCCGAGTGTTGAAGCCGTCTCCCGGGAATGCAGAAACCCCGTTAGGATGCCATCCTTCACCAGTGTGTTTTTCCTCGACCTCACTCCCTCGTCATCAAAAGCGTAAGTTCCATAAGCATGTGGGTAGGCAGAGTCGTCAACGATTGTCACTCTTTCCGAGGCGACGCGTTGATCGAGTCTGTCTGACAGGAAAGACCTATCTCTCAACACTTGGTCTGCTTCTAACCCGTGGCCAAAGGACTCATGGGCAATTAGACCTGACATGTCTGGATCCAGAATGACGGGCAGTTTGCCGCTTGGAACCTTCTCTGCGTCGAGTAGTGCAATAGCCCCTTTCGCGACTGCTCTGCAGTCCTCATCAAAATCAATACCCTCAATAAACTCGTATCCGACGCCATACCCACCGTAAGTATGGTAGTCAACCTGGACATTCTTTCCCATTTTTGCATAAGCTCCCAGCACGAAGTGTACAGCTGGCGCTTCGACGCTTAGATCCGCCCCCTCTGTATTCTTGAACGCCTTCTGAGCTGTTCCCTCTGCATAGCGCACCGCTGCGTTGACTATTTCAGCTTCAGTCGTCAACCTTTCGAACGAATCTCGAACAAGCTCGGTCTTCTCCTCAAGCCCCACATCAATGAACCCCTTCTTCACTTGGAGCGCCTCTTTCAAGGTCCAAGGTTCTATTGGCTCATACGTAGACTTGGCTTTGGAGACCGGGACAAACTTGGAAAGATTCCGTGCACCAGCGATAACTTCTTGGTCGCTTACGCCTGCGAACCCTGCGGAACGCCACTCACCACCGCGCAGAACTCTTAGATAGAACCCCTCCGAGGACCCATAAGAAATGCCCTCTTCTGCCTTGTCTTTAGAAATACTTGTTGTTCGTGAGGATTCAAAGCGCACGTCTCCATAGTCCACGTGCGCCTTGCTGAATGTTGTTATCATCTTTTCCAGCAGATCAAGTATGCCATGCTTGAACATTTCCGTGCACCGTGGACTAACAAGCTCATTCAGGGATCATTAAAGCTTTGCCATCTCTCACAAATGCCGTTGGATCACCACGGAGGCAACGCGCTGTCAATATTCCTTGGATTTCGTCAACCCGGAAGCAACAATATGTGCGACTCGTAGCGCCTCAGGGATATTGCTCCGCGTCGAGGTCTTTCTCAAGATCTCTTCCGCGTCTTTTCTCGCAATTCCGGCAACCTGCATATATATCGGCGCCTCGCCCTTCCGCGTACGCACCTCTGTGATTTCGCCGGTAGCCTTTATCGCTTCCCATCTCTTCTCATACTCGGGCAGATTCTTCAGAGCCTTCTCGATTTCGTCGAAGTCGGGTTTCTCCCGTGTGACTGCAATAACCGGTCGACTAACCGTTCGGAAGAGTTTTTTCATATCGACTACGTTAAAACCCCCGAAGGTTACCCCATCCAAAACGATTATGCGAAGCTGAGCATAGTGCGGCGAGTCTAGGATCATGGAAGCGATCTTCTCGGTTGCATCCAAGCCATCGATGGTTATTTCTGTTCGCATTACACCGTCAAACCAGTATCCTCCGCGGTAGACAATTCCTACCAGATCAACTTCGCCCTTGGCGTGAGGGGTGAAGACGCCGTCATCTACCCCCAGGACTCGAATCTCTCGCTTTATGCTTCGGAATCTCTTGGCACTCATTGTCACTTCTCTTCAGGAGGAACCTCATCGTCTATCTTTAAATGTTTTCAGATGTCTACAACAATGGGTTGAATGTCGCGGGGACGTATGACTCATGTACACGTTCATACCAAAACACGAGACGCTTCAACAGATACTAAACGATGAACACCTTGCCGCCCTAGGTGATGCCTATGTCAACTTCATCTACTCGTTGGCTCTGTCGAAAGAGGAAGGAAGACCAACGGGCGCCAAGGTCGACAACCGAGTGCTCTCCAAGGCACTCAAAAAGGCAGGGTTCAGGGGGTTCCTCCCCAGAAGGACGAATCGGCACACGCGAGCTGATGCAGCGGAGGCGTTAATCGTATATGCTTGGGTAATGAACGCTGTGACGATTGAGGAGGGCGTGGAGATTCTTGGACGACATAAGGATGTGAGTGAGGCCCTTTGTGCCCTTCTCCTCACCGCTTGCAACAAGCTTCACATGTGAAACTGGGGGTACGAAGAGTCAGAATTAGTCTTGTTTCTGTTGCCATTCGTTCAATGCCTTTTCGAAGGTTTCCCTGAACTCCTTGTTCCTTTTCTTTGCTTTTTCCACGGCTGCTTTTATCGCGGTCTCTGGTCTCCGTCTTCCTTTGGTTCGGACATATATTGTGGTCTTAGAGGTAAGAGGATGGGGGATGTCGTATCCCGCCATGTCGATCGTTTTGTCCTCAAGGAGAGTGCTTTGCAGTAGATTGCAGAATGTGTGGCCTTCGCCCTCAATCTCTAGGTTTAACTCGTTTGATGACTTCTTCAGAACCTTAATCTTCATCTCGTTTGCCTCTACATAGATACTTTACCATAATCAGCCGCGATCTTCCGCTTCTCAACGTGCCCACACCGGGGACACCCCATCCCACCTTTCTTCGGCACCACCATGTGCCCGCAGCTCGAGCAAAACGCGTAGATCACGCCCAAGTCGCTCTCCTCCGTTGAAAGGTAGAACGTTCTGTTCGCGTCGCTGATTACCTTCGCCCGCATCATGTCACCTGGTTTGCAGACTTCATACATCGTCTTCACGTAGCCCGGACTAGCCTCAGCGATGTACAAAAAGCCCGTGAAAAAGCCGGAAAGCGGTCTTTCCCCCAACTTCAGTATACGCAACGTAGCGGTCTTACTTCTAACATCCATGATCTGCCCAGTGACAACGCTCCCCGTTCGCGGAACACCTACGCCGTGAACTAGAGGATATACAGAGACCTTCCGGTTCAGCCGGTCCAGAAGGGTGCGCCCCGTGATTTTAGAGTGTATGTTCCCACTTTCAACATACGTTCCCGCTCCGGGGGAGAACTCTTCAATGACGCCTAACCGGTCACCGGGCACCACAAACAATCCGCTCTTCCTTTCTGTCTGACTCATGCGTTCTTTCCCTTCATTCTGTACAAATCCACATTGACTGTATGTGCCCTTTCTGTATGGAACTCAAACAACCTCGGAATCTTCATATCGAAAGTAAATATGCTCATAACTGTTCCTCCGCGCTTCTCAATAAACCTTTTGATAAACGCACGATTGTCTTTGCCAGCTTTGTGGAGAGAGTATATCCTACGTCCCAACCTCAGGGAGGTCTCGATGAACTTCCGATCTGCCCCTCTTCTCTGCACACCGAACGGGGGATTCTGCACCACGGTGTCGAATGATCCACGAACGCTGTCGATGTCTGCCGTGATCCATTGTGTCAGCGCTTTCACGCTTGATATTTCTGCATTCCTCCTCGCTAGCTTGACAGCCAGCTGGTCCACATCAACGCCGAAAGCTTCTCTTGCCCCTAGTAGTGCGGCGCCCGTTGCGAGTCTTCCAGTCCCACACCCCAGATCTATCACCGTTTTATCGACGATGTCGTCATACACATACGCTGCCGTGAACAAGATTTCAGCCGCCGCATCCGACGGTATCGTATATTGTTCCAAGTAGGCTTTCGGCGCCGGGTGGGGCTCAATTCTTGAGATTGCTCTTTCTAGGTCGCGTCTTCGAACCAGCCTCTTCGACATAAGTCTTCCCAATCCATTGCGCCAAGAGCGACCAGGGTCTCGCTAGGGGTAAGCACAGGTCTCCTAAATCTGGAAGTGCCCTCAAGAGATATCCGTGGGCAAGCCGTATTGACAAAGGCTTCTACGCTTGGGAACTGCATAAGCCGCTCTGGAATTATCTCCCTAAGCGCAAGCAAAGTAGCTCTTCTGCCATCCTTCTCCAGACCCTTCTGGACCCGCAAGGCGCGGCTTATCCTTTTTTGACCGCTCTTCAGGCCGATCAATATTCCAAACCGCTCAGCCTCTTTTGCTTCACAGATGGCCGCCCACCTTTTTTTGAGAATCTGCTTAATCTCACCCTGTAGGGCGTATGCTCTCTTCTCATAGGGATCTGCAACTATCGTGGGTTTCTCAGTGGCTAGAGCAACGCCCAGCGCATGGAATCTGCCGCCTCCTACAAAAACGAACGCGTCCACATCTTCAGATACGGATCTGGCGTTGCTGTAGTCGCACCCCGTGACTTGCCCAGCGTGTTCAAGTCGACCAGCGTCTCCAACTGCCACGCTTTTTCCCGATTTGAGGAGGATGGCACGCGCCTCGTCGAGCTGATTGATGTGCTGGACGGTGGTTGCCAAACCGACGCTGCTCCAAGGTTTGAGCAGCGGTATCGCCAGGGTAACCGCAGGCTTGACGCTGATAGTGGCTTTGGCTTCAATGTAGATAGTTGGCACTTGTTGCTGTGGTGTCATCTCGCTATGACCATAATGGACAAGGAGATCAGCACCTAGGCTTTCTGCATCTTGGAGGGCTAGGTCACACGCCCCGTAGCAAGGATCCGCTGACACAATGGCCACGGCACCAACTTCCTCGACCAGCGAAGCTAAGTGTGGACCTACAGCCTTAAGACCTTCCGGCAATTGAAGGAGAACTCGCTTCGCAGCTCGTTTCCTCACTTCTTCCTGCAGGCGTTCCTCCTCGAGATTGAAAATTGGGGGTTCCATTTGGAGCGTCCTTGAGTTGTCAAAAGGAGAAAAGAATCTTAGATTGCCAAGCCTAGAGCAGTCAGCTTCTCGTCAGAATTCCGGAGTCCATTCTGTTTCTGACTTCGTGGGCGGCGGCGTGACCTCTCGTTCCAAGCGCTTCCTCCTCAGCTCTGCAAGACGTTCGAGCAGCAACTTCTGTTCTAGGCTGGCCACCCACTGCCGAGTACGCACAACCGCATCGTTGTTCACCGAGATACTGTCAATGCCGCTGCGAACCAGAAACGCCGTAAATTCAGGTAGGTTAGATGGTCCTTCGCCACAGATTGAAACGGTGACACCGTTCCGGTGCGCCACTTTGATCAAATGGGCGATTATGCGCTTGATGGCTGGGTCGCGTTCGTCGAAGTACCCCATCAGCCCAAGCCGTTCCGAATCACGGTCGATCATGAGCACGCCCTGGGTCATATCATTTGAGCCTATGCTGAAGCCGTCGCAGAGTTTGGAGAATTCGTCAGCCATGATGGCGATCGCGGGGGTCTCAGCCATGAACCACACTTGAAAATCCCGACCCCGCTCCAAGCCCTCCTCCTTCATAATTTCAAGGCAGCGTTTGGCTTCCCAAACGGTACGGATAACAGGCAGCATCACCCAGACGTTCGTAAGCCTCCACTCTTCACGGCACTTGCGTATTGCCCTGCATTCCAAACGGAATGCTTCTTCATACCACTTGCTTATATAGCGACTGGCGCCCCGCCACCCAAGCATGGGATTTGCTTCGTCTATCTCATATTTATCCCCGCCCTTGAGTTCACGGTACTCATTGGTCTTGAAGTCGCTGAAACGCACAACCACGGGTCTAGGGTGGATGGCCCGGGCGACAGTTGCCACTCCTTCAGCTAATTTGTCCACGAACTTCTGAGCTTGATTGGTTTCCAGCAGATAGAGGGGGTGTTCACCGATGTAACTGGCCAGAATGAATTCGATGCGCATGAGACCGATACCATCAAAGGGCAGCTCTTTGTACTCGTCGATTTTCTCAGGGACGCCCAGATTCATGTAGATCTGAGTGGCTGTTACAGGTGCCGACTCCAATGCTGCCCCTGTTGCTCCTCTTGGGAGAATAGGAGCTTCTTCGGGTGTCGATATTATGCCTGCGTAGACTACTCCGCTTCTAGCGTCCACCGTATACTCTTGTCCCGTCTCCATTTTCTCAGTGGCATGTTCGGTCCCGACAATGCAAGGTATCCCCAACTCTCGACTGACTATGGCCGCGTGCGCGGTTACACCACCTTTATCTGTGACTATTGCGCCGGCGATGCGCATGAAGGGCACATAGTCAGGATTCGTCATAGTCGTAACCAAGATATCGCCTTCTTGCACCATTTTGGCGGCATCTTCGGCGGTCATGACGACTCGAGCGACTCCAGTGCCTATTGCTCTCTTGCCCGCTGCAATACCTTTTATCACTACTTTGGCCGTCTCCAACGTTGCTGGCGCCGCTTCTGTTTTGGCTCCTTCAACAGGTAGCGCCGTCTTCTTCGCACTCCAGACCGTTTCGGGTCTCGACTGAACTATGAATACACTCTCTGGAAATGGCAGGTCACTATCTACGGCGAACTCGATGTCCTGGGCCTTGCTGTAATGCGCTTCGATTTTTCTGCCGAGTTCGGCCAACCTCTTGATTTCTTCTTTAGTTAGACATGGCTTCTCCTGCCTTTCGCGAGGTACATCAGCATGTTGGGTTTTGCCAGTTTTGGGGTCACGTACATATTCGACCGTTTTCCTGACAATCTTTTTGTCAACAAGATCCAACGTTTCCTTGTCTACGATGTAATGGTCGGGAGTGACCGAACCAGAGACAACGGATTCGCCCAACCCCCAGTTGGCTTCGATTATAATCTTGTCGGTCTCCCCGGTCACAGGGTCAATCGTGAACATCACGCCGGCCGTCTTGGCGTTGACCATCTTTTGAACGCCGACGCTGATTAGCACCTGCTCATGCTTGAAACCCTTTTGGTCTCGATAGAAGACAGCACGGGGGGTAAACAGGCTGGACCAGCACTTCACAGTCGTCCTTACCAAATCCTCATCACCCTTAACATTCAAGAAGGTCTCTTGCTGACCAGCAAAAGAAGCATCCGGTAGATCTTCAGCAGTTGCACTCGATCGTACGGCAACAAAAGGCTGGACGGAACCCGTCTTTTCATGCAGTTCTTTGTAGGCCTTCTTGATTGCGGTTTCGATCTCGTCGGGCATGGGAGTTGATTCTATTATCTTTCGAACTTTCTTTGAGGCTTCTTCGTACTGTTGAGGGACATTAGCGTCTGTCACCGTCTCTTCAATTGCGGCATAGATTTTTTCAGCAATTCCAGTCTCTGTGATAAATTTCTCGTAAGCAAAGGCAGTGATCGCGAACCCCGGTGGGACGGGAATCCCAGCATCAAGCATCTCCCCGAGATTGGCATTCTTGCCCCCTACGAGAGGGATGTCTTCCTTGTCCAGATCCCCAAACCATAAGACCAGACGTTCCTTCTTCGAAGGCTTACTCATTCCGACTGTGGTCTTCACCACTCCACCGCTCCACCCTTTCCTTAATCTGCAACCTTTTCAACGACAACTCGACACGGCATAGGTAGCTTCGCTCCTCCACGTCGCAGTGCTTCCCTCGCTACGTCCACGCCATCTTCGTTCACCTCTGCCACAATTATTGTCTGGTCCACCTTCACTCTTGCCGCGGTTCCAATAGGCTTGCCGAAGGATCGCTTCATGCCATCTTGAAGGCGGTCAGCGTGGGCTCCGAAGATCATTTTGTTCTCTCTCAGCACAGTATGAGGATAGGGCAAAATCCGAAGGCAATAGTTTTCCCCTAATTCTTCTGAAAGGGAGCGATTCGATGCCACACGAGCCGCTTCCAACGCGTTATGACGTATTTGCGCACCTTTTTGGGCAATTAGATAAGCTTGATACTCAAAACTGCCTGTAGCGTTCCCCATGGTAAATTTCGTGATCTTCGGCATCGGGGAGCCTCTGATATATTTTTTCCGCGTATATGGCTGGCCCTTGGGCTTCCGATAATTACGTGCTTTCATAAGCCATCCGCTCAGCATATCAAGGCGCGCTATTTAAGCATTTGTTAGCCCAAGATTCTATATTAAAATTATGAATTGAACATAATCAAAGAAGTCCCCTGGAGAATGGTATCAGATTTCTCCATGGAATTCTTCTTTCAGCGACTCAAAATCAGGGATCACATCACTCCTTTTGCACTACACTCGTGATTCCGAAGCCCCTAAGGATGTTGCCAAGCCATATTTTGGCCGGTTCTTCGAAGTTTAGGAAGACTTCCTTAAGAATCAGAACATATACATGCGCAACTCTCGCTTTTCGCGGGCACAACTACATGTTGTGCGAAAGCTGAATGCGCGTCCATTGCAGGAGAGGGCAACACAGTCTTGTTTTAGCTCTTCCCATACTTTCTTCTCCATTTTTCTTCCTCTTGCACAAGCAATTCCTTGATTTGTTCTTGTGTGTAGCTTTTTTCTCCAACCCCCTCCTCTTTCATATGGACTGCCGTCAAGCCGGCGTTGATAATCTCTTTCTTGCATATGATGCATGGACCATAGATTTTTCTCTCCTCCTCTTCATTGCTATATGCATCCTCGAGCTTCTCGCTTGAAATATACATTTCTCCACCCACTATGCTGGCTCCGGTTCTTGCTGCATTAATGATAGCGTTTTGTTCTGCGTGTACGCTCCTGCACAATTCATAGTGCTGTCCGGATGGGATTTTCAGATCTATCCGCAGACATTCTCCAATGTCAGTGCAGTGTTCCATGTTTCTTGGAGCCCCCGAATAGCCGGAGCTAAGCTCAACACCATCCTTGTTGACGATGATTGCACCTACTCTTCTTCTCAAACAAGTACTTCTTTCAGCTACAACTTTTGCCCGGTTAAAAAAATGTTCACGCTTGGTTGGTCTTGATTTCCTGTAGCTCGTCAAATCATTTCATTCCTCCTTGTCACCCTAACCACTCTAGACTAATTGTCACAAGCAAGATTGTAGAAGACGTATTTACGGGGGTTGCTCTTGCAAGAGGAGCACCTTGCTTTGCCGGTGGAGTCGATGTACTCTTCTTTGAGGCTTTCCTCTAACGGTTTGAAAATTCTGGGTGCTTTCTCTTGCACAGAGCGCACAATCTTAGGTTTGGTCATTGCATCTATGTCCCTGACAACAGACAATATACGCGCACGCGCATTTATAAGAATGGAAAGTGGCAGCCTGGAATCTTGATGAAAGTCGTGCGGCTGACTAATGTTTCCAGGTCTTGTTGATGTAAGTGTTTTCTGAAACTTTGGTTAATGCTCCAAAGAAAGCCTGACAGCAGTATATGAGGTGGAAGTAATGACAAAATTCTCTGCACGCGCGGGTGCATGAGCTGAGACTTACATGCGGTTTCAACAAGCTTTTTATTGCATTAGATAACGTTGCATAGGGGACGTTACATGCTATTTGTGAGCCTGCTTTCCCCGAAGGGAAAAGGAATGAACGCCGTCAAGCACCTGAAGAGTCTGAAGGGAAAGGAAGGCATCAAGATTAGGGATGTGTTCTTCACGTTTGGCCGATACGATGGGATAATAATCTTTGAAGCAGCTACAGAAGCTGCGGCCATGAAGTTCGTTATGGAAACAGGGTTCTCAACGCAGTA
>CAYFZQ010000040.1:0-10745 GCA_964347825.1 uncultured Candidatus Bathyarchaeia archaeon
CTTGTCGTACAATTAAACCGCTCATACTTTCCATAACCCTCTCCCTGAAATAGTTGATACGGACCGATTTCACGTTTGGGGCGCCGCTATGATTTCCCTGACCAGTATGTTAGCTAGACAACCGAAGTCTTCTGGTGCCAGCTTTCGAACCCGCTTATTGTGGAAAGGAAGGGCGTCCGCAAGCTTCTTTGCGTCCTTCCCTCTGAATCCCCACGTCTGTAGGAAGGGCGTTATCGCGTTTCGAACCTTCTTGTTTCTTTGGGTGAACAAGATTCGAACTAGTCTGAAGAAGATTTCGTCATCATCTACCGAAAATGGGGGTTCCGCTCGCGGGTTGACCCGGATGATTGAAGAATCGACTTCTGGCTGTGGGTAGAACGCGGTTCGGGATATAAGTCCTAGCAACTCCACTTCAGCTCTATAGTATGCGTTGACCGTCAGTCTTCCATAGTCTCCACTACCCACAGAGGCCACCAGCCTCTCTGCAAACTCCTTCTGGAAGGTGAGAACTGCACAGTCGAATTTTCTTTCTAGAAGCCAAAAGAGTAAGGGAGACGAGATGTGGTATGGTGGAGTAGAAACGACCTTGTCGAAGGAGGGAACAGAGACTTTCAGCAGATCGCCTTCGATAAGATTTACATTGTCCAAGTCACCAAGCCGCTCTCCAAGTGCTTTTGCAAGTTTAGTATCAATTTCAACAGTGATTACCTTCTTGCATTTCCGAGAGAGCAGCTCTGTGAGAAAGCCCAGCCCCGCCCCGATCTCCAAGACAATGTCCTGCTTGGATATGCTCGCGTAGGAAATCAGTTCCTCCAACACGGCGCTATCTATGAGAAAGTTTTGTCCAAGGCGTTTCTTCGGGAAGAAGTCGTAGTAGCGCAGCAGACGTTTTGTCTCTACACGAAGATTCATACTTCGACCACTAGGGTGCTCGGGTGAACACTCGATACTTGCTTTCGCCGGAGAGTTCCTCAACAATTCTCTTCGCGATTAATTTTGTGGGGTTTGGGATTTCGGCTCTTTGTTGCAGATCGGCAAAGCTTTTGAAGGGCGCCCTTTCTCGCTCGTTGACAAGCTGCCACATGTATTTCTTGCCAATTCCTGGGATCAGCTCGAGCATGTGCATCCGCGGTGTTATAGCGTGGGCCGTGTTGAAGAAGTTGACGAACCAGTCCTCACGGTTGAGTACAATCTTCTCCGCTACGAGGGGAAGTTCCAGCTTCGCATTCGAAGTTAGCTCCTCGTGGCCGATTCTGCCGATTATGTAAGTTATCTTCTCACGGGCTTTTTTTCCGACATAGACCCTGTCAGCAATTTTGAGGACGATGCCCTCCTTCGCAATCGCCTCGAGAAGAGTGAAGTATTCTTCTCCAATGACTTGAACCATTGTGCCAGCGTGATACCCAGGTCTCGACCCCGCGCGTCCATGCAGTAGGTTGTCAAGAACGTACGCGTACTCCTCATAACGTTTGCTACTCTCGTATTCTCTCGTTCCTCTACCGCTTTGCACTTCACCAACCACTCTCCAAGGGTTAAGAAAAACTAGCTTCCAACATTATTAGAAGGAGGGGTTTCAGCTGCAAAGCTTCGCACCTTCAGTATACTGAAACTTATCTGTTTCCCTTTATTAGTCATGCGGTGATACAAAAGGAAAGAGAAAGAATTCTCAGGTCTCTTTTGGGTTCTGGGCTCCGAAGCGGTTGCAGGTTATTCTTTTTTTCGATACTGGTTTAGGAGAGCGAGTATTCTTTTGAGCTTAGAAGTTTCCATAATTCTGCGCCCACCCAAGAAGAAGACGCGGATTTCCTCAATGCTTTCCGGCATGCAGTTGATTATGGGAACAGCCTCCTCTTCTTTTAGTTCGAAATCCTGTATGAGTTTCTTTGCAAGGGCTGCCGCGTCGTCGGTGTCTACCTTGGAGAATTTCAGGGCATAGTCCAGTGTCCTTCGTTGGAATTGGTCCAGCTGCTCTTCCCCTATTCGTTCCAGAGTCTCTTTTACGCGCGGGACTGTAATGGGTTGTTCTTTCGAAGATCTTCTCGACACGTTCATCCCTCTTTGTGCGGTTTCAGATGTTCCGGACGAGTAATGATCTCTTTGACCGCCTTTCCTTGGGTAACGCTCACTACATAAGCTCTGCCCCTCTTGTTGAGTATGGTGCCCACCCTTCCATGGTATCTGCGATGGGGCATGCCGTTATGGACGCTCGGATCGATTTTGACCACAACTTTTTCCCCCGTTTCGTATTTGCGGAGCAAATTGCTTAGCCCCGTCTTTCCCTTCTCGCGGGGCTTCCGCTTTAGCAACCTGCGCGTCCTTGAACGGAATCCCTTTGAATGACCACCAGGCATATCATCCACCGTCTTTCATATCACGTCTAAGACATCTAGCGCCAGCGGCTTGACCGCGGCATCCATAATCGTGGCTACGCTGGGATCAGTACGCCCTTCGTCTCCTGTCACTAGCTCTTTGATATAGAGGCCCCCTTGGCACCGTATTGTCATCTCGACTCGGCTCGGCGTCAACCTTCTTGTTTCCGCCATATATATGTGCTTTTCTCGGATGAGATCTGCTCTTCGGTGTGAAACACGGTGAGGCGTCCGCTGATGAATGACTGCGTTATTCAGTATTCTCTCCAAAGTTTGCAGCTCCAAGTCGGAAATGTTTCTCTCAAACTCCATGAGCACTTTATATACCTTTTCGGATCCCTCAGTCTTCTTCAGTTTTCGGACAGCGTCCCTGTCGGCAAAGGCGAGGTTGACAACTTGGACTTTGCCTTCTGCGTGTTCATTGATGGATTTTGTGAGCGCCTCCAAGTCGATGAATCGTTTCTTAGGTTCCTTGACTTCTATGATGAAGGGCCTACCGCGCCCTAACATGCGAGCGTCCACGTCTTCTCTTCCAGCTCCGTGAAATGCCGTGTCTTCTCCGTCAGTCTTGTCCAAGGCTGGGCTGCCAATTAGCTCTTCAACGGATTCGGGATACGTTTTCCCAGTCCAGTTGCACCGTTCGCACCCTTCTCCTCTGCACTCCATGCAAACCCACCTCGACTGGGAAATTCCCCTAACGAGTTTTCGATATCTTCCACCGATATAGAGCGGATTGACCTGCAGGGTCATCGACTTAGTGAAAGGGTTGATGATGACCACGACCTCGGGTTTTCGGTACTCGGCTGGCTTATCGAAGAGTTCTGAGAGTTTCTTCCCGATGTCCCGACTGAACTCGTTTCTCATGCTTTCACCGTGCTTGACGTCGAATTCAGCTTTGAACTCATCTTCCCGTTCAGCGATCTTCGTTGGCAGCTTTATTCCCACCAAGAACGTGGAGAATTCGTAGGCTTCTAGCTTCTTGACACAATCACCAACTAACTCGTCGATGGCTCCGAATCGACCCTCGCAAAGGTAGCATTCCTCTCGTTTGCCCACATTCTTTCCCAGCCTCCTGAGTATTTCTGCGGCCATTTCAAAGGACCCATTATTTGCCAAGGTATCAAGCAAGGAACGTCCCGGCTTCTTACCCGCCAGAGCTAGTTGATGCCCCCGCATCGTGAGAAGAATCTTGATAGCCTCACCCCTCTTCCGATCGTCCAGTCCGTAACCAAGAAGCGCGAATTGCCTGCCCAAGCAATGGTTGCACAGGGCATATTTCCTGAGCATTCTCCGCGCCTTATCAAGTATCTGCATGAAGATTTCCTCGTCTAGCCCGCCAGTACTAGTCTGCTATCTGGTGGTTTTGTCTTGTCAAGCCATCGGAAGTTTCTTTCCGAAGAATGGGAACTTTTTCCTTCGCAGGGTTTTCATCATCTTCTTCATCATGGAGTACTGCTTCAGAAGCTCCTTCACTTCTTTCTCGCTAGTGCCCGACCCACGGGCGACGCGCCTTACCCTAGACGAGTTGAAGATCTTGGGCTTCTCCTTTTCTTGGGGCGTCATGGACTCGATTATCACCTTCCATTTCTTCAACTTGTCTTCCGCCATCTCCATAGTTCCTTCAGGCACTTCGTAGGTTAGGCCTGGAATCATCTTTAGCACCCGTCTAAAGGGCCCCAGGCTCTTCATTGACTCAAGCTGCTCGTACATGTCTGAGAGCGAAAATTTTCCGCTGAGAATTGCCCGCATTTTTTTCTCGGGCACTTTTACCTCTGCTTCCCGCACCCGCTCAATGAGAGTTTCGAGGTCACCCATGCCTAGCAGTCTGCCCACGAATCTCGAGGGGACAAACGGTTCGATGTCCCTGATCTTTTCGCCCATACTGATGAATTTTATTGGCGCTCCGATGGCTGCGACTGCTGAGAGGGCGCCCCCGCCTCGTGCGGAGCCGTCGAGTTTGGTGACAAAGATCGAACCTATAGGGGTTGCTTCATGGAATGCCTTGGCTTGCACAGCTGCTTGCTGACCTATGGTCCCGTCGATTACCAAGATCACCTCGTCAGGCTTGATCGCCTTCTCCAACAGTTTCATTTCTTTGATCAAACCTTTCTCCTCCTTGTGTCTACCAGCGGTGTCTACTATCACGACGTCGGAATTGTCAAATCGCTTCAGTCCTTCGGTCGCGATTTCTATTGGATCTCCCGAGTCCGGCGCTCCGTATGTGGGTATGTTGGCTTGTTTCGCCAGTTGCTGCAGTTGGGCGTATGCTCCAGGTCGATAGGTGTCAACGCTGACCAACGCCGTTTTCAATCCTCTCTTTTGAAAGAATCTCGCCAGTTTTGCTGTTCCTGTGGTCTTGCCCGACCCCTGAATTCCCACGAGCATCACAACGCGTTTCTTCGCTGGTTCTATCTTCAAGGGAACTGGTTTTTCGCCCATGAAGCGTGTTAGTTCCTCATAAACCACCTTTGTTACGTGTTCTCTCCGAGAGATGCCCGGAGGGACCTTCTCCTGCAAGGCTCTATCTTCAATACGCTTCGACATCTCCAGAACAAGTGTTACATTGACATCTGCGTGCAAAAGTGCCCGTTGAAAGTCACGCACCAACTCCTTGACAGTATCCGCATCCACAATTGGCGCTCTGAAAACCTTCCGCAAAGCGTCGTAGAGTGAGGAACCGAGACGTTCAAGAACCATAACTTCTCTCAACCTTTAAACCAGACTCGGCTTTAAATACATTTATCACAAGTCAGACATCGATAGTATCAACAGAGGAATGTCAATTGTCTGAGAATGTTAGAATCGTCGAGAAGAAGCCCATTCCTTCTGATGCACTAATGCTTTATGGACTCCCAGACGTAGGCCTTGTAGGGCTCATAGCAACCTCCTACATCGTTTCTGAACTCGATCTTGAGGAAATCGCTTACGTTGACTCAGATCTTCTTCCTCCTGTCGTCGTATTGCATGATGGTCTGCCTCACGCACCACTGAGAATCTACGGAAATAGCAGCTTCATGGCAGCGATCTCTGAAATGGCTATTCCCGCAGCGGCCCTTCATCCCGTTATGCGAAACCTCGTGGAGTGGGGAGCGTCGAAGGAGGTTAAGATGATGATTTCTATGGGAGGACTACCTGTAGAAAACCGGCAAAACATCAAGGAGCCTGAGGTCTTCGGCGCCGCATCAAGCAAAGATCTGGTCACCATGTTACGGGGGAAGCAGCTTGAGATTTTGAAAGAGGGATTTATCGTGGGGCCGCAGGCGCTTACCATGCGATATTGCGCTCAACGGAAACTCTCAGCGGTCGCCCTCTTGGCTCAATCTTTCTACAACTATCCAGACCCGGAAGCAGCGGCTATGGTAATAAGGGTCCTCGGAAAGATCACCAACCTGAAGGTGGACGTCTCAAAACTCCTCGAGAAAGGGGAGGAGATTCGCCTTAGGGCGAGAGACATCATGAAGAGGACTCAACGGGAAATGACACACATGAACAAATCACAGGAGTATGATCTACCGCTCTACGTCTAGGAGGCAGGGCTAGTGTACGAAAAAAGGAGGCGAAGACGCTCACTTTTTGATCTGATGCGGGACTATGCAGAAGGACTTGACGCCTGGGCTGACGAAATCGTCGCATATATGACAGAACGCCCCAGCTGGGACGTTGAATCATGCTGCCTAGAACCCTTGTGCAATATCTTCGTCGCCGCCAACGAGGTTATCATTACCACGGACCTCCCCTACACTGATCCAGACTCAATTCAAGTCAAAGCGGTAGACGAGAACTCAATCGGGATTACGGCCAACATGAAGAGAAAACTCAGCTTCGATGATTTCGGTATAGCCCACAGAAAAGGCGAGTTCTCCAAATTCCGATGCCACATCCGCATTCCAGTAGCCATCGACACCAGCCACATAAAGACTCAGTTCAGACGAGGCATACTGGAAGTCCGCCTACGCAGAAAGAAGGGGCATAGGATCAAAGTAGAGTAACCTACGCACGAAGATTAAATGAGGCTTTACAGATTCCCGAAGCCTCAGATTCATCAAAGGGTCTTCACAAAATCCGACGGCTCTTCTTGCATCATCGGCTTCATCTGAAAGCGCACGGTCTTCATTAATCAACTTTTTCCAATCTGCTGAGCGCTGCGGCGACGATCAGCGGAAAGGCAATTGTTGCATCACAGATCACGTCGACACGTTTTCCTTCAGGTCTTATCTTACCCCAGCTGATGGCTTCTTCTAAGGGTGCCCCACTCAGCCCGCCTGGCTCGGGTCGATCCATAGTGATTTGGACGGCACTGTCAACGCCTTCTCGGAAGGTGTTGGCAAACAACGCGAAGTGCTTAGGCGTCCCCCCGCCAAGAATGATGATGCCCGCTTTCTTTGCTTCGTACACCTTGTCCATCAACTTGTTAACATCCAGAAGTGGGTCCAAACTGATCCTCTTTTCTTGGCCAAAGACCCATAGATGAAATCCTGCTATGGAGTCTACGAACGCTGGGCATATTATTGGAACGTCTTTCTTCGCGGCGGTTGCCAGAATTGACTCGGAGTCTTGGATTGCCGTTCCGATTTCTTTCAAGATGTCTGCAGTTGATATGCGAACGCGCTTTTCTTGTGGTATTCGCTCCAATACGCGTGCCATCCATTTTTCCAAGTGTTCGAAGGCCTTCTGTTCGATGTATATGTCGCCGATTCTACCAACGTTTTCAGCCTTCAGTGTCCTATCTTCCGCTCTGAAAGTGCCTACTGAGTGCCTGTAGCCCAAAGCCTCTACCATATCATGGACAAGGTTGGCGCCTGTTGTGACAATCACGTTTACATACTCCTCATGGACGAGATCACGGATGATCTTTCGGAGACCTCCTGGTACCAACGCTCCAGCTATCGTCAAGAACACCGTATAATCCGGGTTCTGGAACATCTCCTCTACCAATTCAGCAGCCTTACCGATTCTTCCTGCCCCCAACACGCCGCAGCCCTTCATTTCCGAGACCAACTCCTGCACGCTAATTCCTCGACGCAGTCGCATGTGCCCCACACACTTCATGGTTTTCACCTCTTCACTCAGAATATCTTCAGCTTTCGATATCGTCCGCAACCAAGCTTAAACGTAACTCTTCAAAAGCGGGAATTCACATGCAGAGCAGGTTAGCCCTTCGTTCGCATTATCCTTGTCCGTCCCAATATTTGCCAGTACTCCACTTCAACGCCGGAAGCAAGTTTCGACTTCAGCTCTTTGTCCCCTGGCAATGGCGCCTCGAACACCTCATAAGATTCCAGATCCATCACCTGAACAGCTGCCGGTAACAGGGCTATGACTTGACCAGCCTTCTTCTCGATTATAGGCACCTCAACTTGGGCGCTAACAGGTCTTACGAAAGTTCTCTTTGCCCCATCCAAAACTCCAATCGCAACCACTCGAGCTTTCGCAGAGCCATGTTTCCCAGGCTTAGATTTGGTATAGCTTACAATACGGCAAGGTTCATTGTCGACCAATACGTAGCTACCAATCCGTAGAGCGCCCAATTCCATTGGTTTGCTCATCTTCGTTCTCCTCGTCCAATGCAATTCGTACACCAGAGCATTTATACATTAAGGTATCGCCTCCAAGTTACACATCCTAGGGCATATTCGTGAAACTGGACGTTTCGGACATTTTCTTATATTAGCTAGGCTGTAATGTTATTGAGACTCGAGGGAAGAGGACTGTTCAACTCCGCTGCAATCGTCGCCCGTGCAGACCGAAAAGAAGCAGTAGGACTTGCCAAAGACCTTTCTGACTACTTGAACAGCAAAAGGATGCCTGTCTTTCTAGAACAGACGCTAGCAAAGCGTCTCGGGAGCCCCGAGGCTGCACTGACCTTGGAGAAGATGAGAGCAGATCTTGTTATTACAATCGGCGGTGACGGCACAATCCTAAGGACTTGCCTTCAGCTCCCCAAACCCGAGCCACCGATTCTGGCTATCAACATGGGCGTACGAGGTTTCTTGGCAGAAGTACCGCCAAAGGAGGGAATAACTGCCGTTGAAAAGTGCCTGAAAGGAGAATTCATCCTTGAACGTTGTATGAAAATCGGTGCTTCTATCGGCAAGAAACGACTTCCAGCCGCCCTAAACGAAGTCTTTGTCACTTCACATGCCCCAGCTAAGCTCCTATACGCCAAGATGTGGAAAGACAAAACAGCTGTAGCGGAATCTCGAGCTGATGGATTCGTAGTAGCGTCTCAAGTGGGGTCCACTGGATATTCCCTTTCAGGCGGAGGCCCCGTCTTAGATCCGGAGGTCGATGCCTTCGTATTAACGCCGGTTACCCCATTGACTATGTTCCATCCCATCGTTTTCTCCTCAAGATCCACATTGACTATCGAATTGATCAAACCGAAGAGGGCGGTCGTAGTGTTAGATGGTCATTACACAACGGAAATTAAACAGACATGCCCACGTATTGAAGTGGCCAAATCAGAGCATGAATCCTCTTTCGTCCGGTTCGGGCAGAACTTCTACAAGCGCCTTAAGGGCCGGCTCCTTTTTTCCAGAGGGGAAAGCCTCTGACAACCAAGAGTAAGACTATCGTGTTGGATACTTCCGCCTTTATCGCCGGTTTTGACCCTCTTTCAGTCAGCGACATACAGTACTCTGTACCCTCTGTTAGGAAAGAGCTTGCGCCGAATTCCATGCCCATGGTGCGATTCAACGCTGCAGTGGAGAATGGAAGACTGATTGTTCGGTCACCTAAACCCGCTTTCCTCGCGGGAGCTAGAGAAGCTTCCAAAAATGTTGGGGACGTCCTCTACCTCTCCGAAGCGGATTTCGATGTTCTAGCGTTGGCCCTCGAGTTAAAGGCGCTCGGTCATCATACTCTGATTGTCACCGATGATTACTCTATTCAAAACGTGGCTGATCAGGTCGGAGTGGACTTTGCATCTTTAATGACTTATGGCATACGGTTTCGCTTCAGCTGGATCTTGTATTGCCCTGCATGTTACAAGAAATATCCGTCGGACTATAAACTCAAAGTTTGCGAGGTCTGTGGCACCAAGCTCAAGAGAAAGCCGTTGGGGAAAACGCGCTTGAGAACGTAGTATGCGCGCGCACACCCTAATGTTTTGGCGCCGGGGATGGGATTTGAACCCATGTGGCCCCGAAGAGCCACTGGATCTCGACTCTGCCCCTTCTCAGACCAAAGGTGTCCAGCGCATTTCCACTCTGCCACCCCGTGTTGAGACATATTTTGCATGTCTTGGCAACGAACGGCAGAAGCCCCGGCATGCCCAAACTTCAAGACTCGTTTCACGTCTAAAAGCATTTTCATATGGTCCTCTTCACAGTCTTCACGCCGACGAAGCGTGAAGCCGCCTTCAATTCGCAAGCAAGATATACGGACCGAAGGGTGCCCCTTCGCAGTTTTTCCCCGGAGTAGATGGAAGGGTCAGCCAATTTTGGGCACGACTAAGTCAGCAATATCCACGCTGTCATCGTAGATCCTGTTCATCGAAGCCAATGCGGCAAGAATGTGGGGCGCGAAGTCGATCAATTGCGCGCTAGCAGATGCCTCAGCATCATAGAACAGCTTGGCAACCTCTTCCTGCTGAGCTTTCACGGACTCGGCCAGAGAAACATCGTGGGTAAATAGTGCCGTAATGGCGTCTTCATGTGCTTTGTATGCCACGGTGTGAAATCTCAGGACACGCTGCGAGAGGCCCTCAGGCATCTGGTTATCCCCCAATTCAACGACTTTTCCAGCTATCTGGGCGGACTGATCACCGATCGACTCCACTAGACTCGCCGTCAAACGATAATCAAGACACTCTATCGGAGGGATGCCGAGCTTTTCACTCAAGCTAGGATTTTGGATTACGGTTCGTAGTATACGGACCAAGAGGAAGTAGAGACGATTGACCTCATTGTCGCGCGCAACCACATTCTTAGCCAAGGAAACATCCCTCTCAATCAACGCAGTTACCGCATCCCGATGCATACCAGCGGCAATTGAATACTCTCGGCGTAGAATCTTCTCAGGCGGTACTGTCGATGGTTCTAGTAGACATTGCATAACGATTTGGGAGTAATTCTCCTCGATAATCTCTAAACCGACAAAGCGGCTCACCGCCTGTTTGACACGTTCCCGATCCGCCACACTGATTCTTTCCTTCACTTCCACTCGTATGATGTCATAGCCAAGGAGATATTTCTCCTCAATCTCGCGATCAAGAAGCGGAGTCGGCTTAACAACCGCAACGCGTGGAGGGCGATCAACCTCACGCTTGGGGCTAATGGCAATACGACCGTCAGCCATCTCAGTTATGGCAACAACAACACCGCGTTCTAAGCTATTTTTCTCTGCCCAGCTCTTGGGGAGACACACAAAGAATGT
>CAYFZQ010000041.1:0-9405 GCA_964347825.1 uncultured Candidatus Bathyarchaeia archaeon
CGCAGGCGACTCAGGTAGAGTGTGAACATTGTGAGAACCCAGTAGAGCGCTATGCTGGCGATACCTATGAGCGCTGCTCCGCCACCTCTCTCTTCTCTGCTACGGTAGCCGGACAGGAGCATGGAGTAGCCGATATAGTAGAACAGAGCTGGCAGGATCGAGACGAACATCATGACTTGGACATCTCGATGCTTGAGATGACCGAGCTCGTGGCCGACTACGGCTTCCACTTCTTCGAACTCGAGTGTTTTCAGCAATTCTGTTGTCACTGCGACTCTACTCCCGGCGATAGGGGAGCCATAAGCGAAAGCGTTCGGCACGGGGATGTTCGCCTTCATGACTTTAGGTTTGGCAATGCCGCTTTTCTGACTCAGTCGGTCCACCATTGCGTGCAGTTCTGGATCATCTGATTCTGTGACTTCCTTCACGCGGTAGATGGCGTCTATCAAGTATGGGGATAACAGCCATTGGATGATGTTGATAACAATGACAAAGAGGGCTAATGTAGTGAAGCTGAAGGCACCAGTCCAGCTGAGGAGAACTGTGAAGAACAAGGTAGATAATCCTATGATGATTGCTAGTGTTCCTACCACAGATAGCCGAAGTTTCAATAAACTCATGGATTATCCTCAGAAGAGTGAGACCAGAAGCGAAGCTTATATTCTTTTCTAGTCGCGCTTTTCCAGCTGTCGTATCTCAGAAACGACATCCTGCAGTTTGTCCTCCACTAGCGCGACCAGTTTTTGACCAATTACGCCCTCGGCCACTGCCTTCTCGAGTTTGTCCTCATCAAGTCTCTTGACTTCACCATCGGGCCACACACAGACATCTACTTCCAAATCCACGTAGCGGATTCCGTGCGGATACAACTCGATAGGCGTGTTCAAGTTGATGTATGCGCCTTTGTACCTCCCCTCCCTCGAGAAATATCTTGTTACCAAGTACCACTCACCCAACTGCGCGGTGGTAACAGCCCGATCACCTGGCGCCCGACGGATCGCGAGACCATCATAGATCCCTTTCGTTTCAAAAATCCGGGAAAGCCGCATCAGAGATAACGTATGATCGAAGTCCTCAATCAGCGCCTTCCCCAGCCGTAGGACTCTTCCATCGAGTTTCACGTGATCTATCTCCACCACGGAACCCTCATCGGGATACTCAGGGTCTGTCGCTTGTCTGAACAGTCTCATTACCTCCTCGTGAGATGAAGTGGCCTGCAGTAGTCTTTCTGCCATATCAAGAGATGATGAGATTCTTCCGCCACAAGCCTTGTAGAAGTGGTGTCCGTCAACCGTGGAGACAACCGATCTCCGAATTCCATCCAGCACCTCTTTTGACAAAGCGGGAAACTCCGCATCTACAGCGGTACCGATGTCGAGGAGCACAGCGTCAGTTTCAGATGCTGACCTCTTTGTTCCCCCTTTGTGGTTTCCATCAAAAGTGAACGGCCACTTTCTTATCACGACATCATCAAGGCAAGACTGCAACGTGGACACAAAATCCGCTACGGCTTCCGCTTTTCCTAAAGCTCTGACTCCTTGCAGATCCCGTCTATCGTAAACATCGAGATCAGGTGACCCCTCGATATCCTTCAAGTTGAACCTCTCTCTTGTGGTGATTGACGGTTGGGCTATGTCAAAACCATTGTCTAGCAGCAACTTTGTCAGCGCAGTGGAGTAGATGCCTCGGGCTCGAGCTTTTGCCACATCGCCCACCTCGTCAAGAGTCGTTTTTCTCCACGCGATATAGATTCCCTATTTTGGTGATGTGAAACTCTACATCCAAAATTCTTTCAGCGAGCCAAATATTCGTCTCCAGATGGTCACTCATCGCTCGAGTCAAATAGGCTGATTTGCCATTCGCCAATGCTACGTAGGGCACAAGCATGTCAGCGAGGTGCGTATCCACCGTGGCCTGAGACTGAATCTCCTTGGCAAGGGCCTCAGCCGCTTCCCTTCCCACCACTTCGCTTGGCTTGCGAAGCTCACCGATGGCGTCTCCACCCAGAAGGGTCCCCGTGTTGGCTTCTGCCCACACTACGATTGAACTACCTTTCTGGAGGGGGTTTGACCGGTCATTGATAACCTCAATCTTTGCCTCAAGACCCCAAGTCTGCAAATGCCTGGTGGCTGCTGTGGCCTGGCGTTCCGCAACTCTTCGGTCAGCTAGGAACGTGCACACTGAAACGCCTCGCAATTTCTCCAAGGTTCCGAATTCTTCTAGGCACACAGGGCTAAGGCTCTTACAAGGTTGAACCCTTAGAAAGACCTCTCCCATGCCCTTTGGGTAATATCCATATTTCCGAATGTTTAGGGAGGTCTCTAACCCCATTCTTTCGAGCATTGGAAGAAGGACGTATTTTAGATAGTTTATGGTGGGAGCGTGACGAACATCGGTGCCCCCCTTCTTAGCCGTAATGCTCACGGTGTGCTCAGCAAAGATGCACATAGGAAGGACGGTCAGTAGTAGCATGGGGATGCTGCCGGCGGTGCCTATCTCGGCCTGTACCTCGCCTCCTGTTATGTCACTTGGTTTGAACAGAAGTTCCTGAGACCCCAGCGTGGCGCCCTTCATCTCCGCATTGCACAGCTTCGCAGCGGTGAGTACAGCTTCAAGATGTTGGGGGCGTAGGCCCGGTTGGCTCCGTTTTTTGCGGATGTTGTATATGTGCAGTTCTTCGCCTAGGATACTCGCTAGGGCGATCGATTGGCGTAGGATGGTGCCGCTGCCACTCTTCAGACTGCCGTCGATCTTCAAGTCCTTTACCTCTGAAGTTTAACAGACCTATCTTGCCCACGATATTAGAATGCAACCTGCCAGATAAGAAAAAGAAGAGACTACGTAAAATTGTTTACGAGCAACGCGGGGGGGGCGAAAAGTCATCCTGGAATTCGGCTTTCTTCATTGAATTTGAGCGTTCGAAAGGGTTCTGAGTGCAGTAGTATACTGTTTCCGAGGAATGTGAATCGCATCGCATTCCACCAAAAAATATAGTTATGCGTTCTTGGTACACTGTATAGATGATTTGTGCATAGGGGACTTTCCATATGAGCGAAAGGAAACCGGCGACAGAAGAACTGTTGAAGCGGATTGATGAGCTCCTCAATGTTCTGAACATAATTTCGCGGGATCTGGCCGAGGTCTCTAAGTCTCTCAAGACCGTGAGTCCTGTGACGGAAGCGCCTGTGGATGCGGGGGCCGAGGTCCTTCGCGGGGTGAAGGATGTCCAAACGGCCTTTCCTAAGGACTTGGAAGAGATGCTGAGCTTTGAAGAGGCTGGACAATACATTGTCATAAAACCCCGTAGATATTTGGGCTCGGACAACTTTGCGAAGATTGCTTCGATCATCCGTGATATCGGTGGAGAATATATTAGCGCTGGGAAAGAGTCACATTTTCGAGTGCCCCGAGAATTGGAGTGAAAATCAGAAATTCTGTGCGGCCTTGGCGCAAGGTCTACGTGCGCAGGGCTTTTGAGAGGCCTTCTAGCGCATTTCTGTTGTGGAGCAGTTGGAGCTTTATAGGGGTTATAGAGATGCACTTCTCCTCTTTGATGGTGTGTATATCGGTCCCAGGCACGTCATCTGGATAGCTTTCCAACGCCCACGTCATAATCTTGTATCCCCCGTTTTTCTTAGTGTGTATGTCGCCATATCCTTTGTATGAGAGCTCGGTTATCTCTACGTCGTCTGAGTCGATTCTTTCCGGCACGTTGATTGAGATGATGTCAACGTCTGAGGGCATCCCGTTCTGCAGCACGTATTCGGCTGTTTTTCTTGCTATAGTGGCTGTTGGTTCCAGTTCTTCTTCGGTAACCGCGGCTTTCTCTGTTTGGTGTTCTGTCATTTTTCCGATGCAGTAGGAGACGGCGATGGCGGGAACGTGGTGGATCGTCGCTTCTAGCGCGGCTCCTAAGGTTCCGGAGTTCAGTAGGTCATCGATCGCAAGGTTTGGACCAAGATTTATGCCTGCCACAAGCAGGTCTGGCGAACGTTTCAGGATCTTGTGTGCTGCTAGGAGAAAGGCGTCACCTGGGGTTCCCGTTATTGCGTAGGCCTTCGAGCCATCTTTGAGTTGCGTCTCCGTTATTTGTATACGTGTTGTCGAAAGGGCTTTGCCTATGCCGCTTCGTTCCAGTTCAGGTGCAACGACAATGAGATCTCCCAGGTTTTCCAGTTTTTTCTTTAGGGTGAGCAGGCCGACCGACTGGATCCCATCATCGTTGGTCAGTAGGATTGTGGGCATTCGGGTTTTCCTCAACCAGAGTTCCACAAGGGAGATTATTAACATGTTGTGAGAGAACGTCAGAACACGCTCTTGCTAGAACACTCGCTTCTATCCTCGCCTCTTCTTGTGTGCCCAATTTCGAGATTTTGGGTTCAGAAAGCTGAAAGATTCACTCAAGGGCGATGTGTGTCTGTGGTGCTGTCCGACGGGAAGGTGTCGTGAACAACTAGGCCGATTGGATTGCCTGTTACGCGATCCCGATTTTCGCGTACATCTTCTTTAGAATCGCTTTCGCCACGATTTGCGCTCCGGATCCCACTACTTCCTCTAATCCTTCGAAGAAGACCCGTGGCTGTTGGGTGATTTCTTCTGACGTAAGTGGACGGCGCTCGCCTAGCATCTGCATAATTGTTTTCTTGCCGCTGTTTCTGAATATGGTTTCAAGGACCTCGTCTGTGATTGTGGCGAAGAGGTCTTCGAATAAGACTTCCTGTGCGAAGCTGTGGGTGATGACGGGACCATGCGCGTGTAGTAGGTTGAAAAAGGAAATGTCGTCGAGGGATTTTGCGTGGTCGGCGTCATAGGCACACAGCGCGGTCATTGGCAAGTCGAATTTTCGGCCGATCATTAGCTCATACTCCACCAGCTCCTTCTGTTTCGCGTGTTCAAAGAAGCACGCGGTTTCACCGCATCCACGCAATCCCGTGAGTCCAATTTCCATGGCTTCATCGAATAGGCGTGATCCCCTGGTTATTATGTGTGGCACATTCACTTCACCGTCAATGATGTACCAATTATCATAGTCAAAGATCTTCAACGCACCGTCTTTTTCTACGGTGTCGACGTCCAGTCCGAAAGTGGTCATCTGGCGGCGGATTTGCTTGGCTGTCTCTTGGGAGGCAACGTAGACTACGCCTTCCCCTTTCTCCAATCCTGCTTGGAAGAAGTTGAAAACCACTTCGTGCTTTTCGCTTGAGCTTCTATAGAAGAATACGCCGTGATTGCCAAGGCTCAAGTTTCTGGTGTAGTATAAGGTCTCACCGAAGTCGAGCGGGCGTTGCATCATTTGAAAGCCCTCAGATTTGCCACATAGAAGTCAATTATATATACTGTTTATGAATTTGGTCTACGAATTCCGGGTCTGAATCTTCTAGGCGTTCTTGCACGAAGAGCCGGACCCAGAAGGTAAGCTGACGGTGTTGTTCAGAACATGGCTCGCAGAGATCTTGAAGCGCCATTCAGAATCCACGGAATCTTATGCGGAAATCCTTGAACTCCCCGGTGTAGTCCTCCCACTGCACATCGACATCCGTTACTCTAGCTGCAGGGGATCCTCTTCTACAGAAATCTATCACCTTTTCCACATCCTTCTTCGCCCCTTCAAAGACGGCTTCCACTCTCCCATCTGGATTGTTTCTGATCCATCCGACAACGTTTCGTCTGTTTGCTTCCCGGCGGGTTTCGGACCGGAAGAAGACGCCTTGAACCCGTCCGCTGACGAAGACGCGCGCTCTAACGTTCATGGTCTATTCCTTTGGGCCTGATTGCACAGTGTTGTCAGGCAATCTTGGGGTAGTCGTTATTAGGGTTTTGGCATGCTTCTCTGCTCTGGGTAGCGCCCTCTGCGAGATCTTTCACCTTATGAACTCCCTCATCTCAATAGCCGTCGGCGCCGTCTTCGGAGCAGACGGGTGAGAATTTTTTTTTCCGAGACGAAGCTTGACGTGAGCCCTGTTTCTTCCCAAAAGCCTGAAAACACGCCTGTTCCGCACCGAAACCACACCATAACACCACGTCAAATCACCTTCAGAATCAACCGTAGCTTTGTCATCATCTCCGCCGAGTAGCGCGCACGGGCGTCTGTGAGAGAGGAGAATAAGTCACCAATCCGAATCATGAAGATTATGAAGCCTGTACAGTACAGTATGTTATAGACTAGCAACAACAGTGATTTCTCTTCAGTCTATGGGTCTCCTGTGCTTGCACGAATCAGCTTTGATGAAGAAGCTGCAACCACTCTTGACAGTTTCACTCTTCTCTCTCTCCGCTCTGTCGCCTGTCGGTCCTTCGGCATCCTTAAAACCAAATTTCTCCGCGAGATTTATCCAAGCAGGTGATGAAGCAGATGTTGCCTACAAACGGCAAATTCCTGATCTACACCCCACGTCTGTCGCACCATCGCAACCGTGCAGAAGTTGTAGGATCCGCCGTGGCAAAAGTCGCCAGTCGAATCGAGATGGAGATGGAAGTCGCTAGAAGAGCGCAGCTTCTATCGGTCTATGTCTATTATAGGAATGGTCAAGATGCTGAGGAGATCCCGATCTATTGTGATTGGGGCAAAGACTGGAGCGAAAACGACGTGTGCCATGCGATCAAAAGCGTGATGTTCGCCCTTTCATTCCATCCGAAGCATGCATCGTTGCGGACCGTCAGGAAGGAATTGTGCGCCCTTTCATAGCTGAGCTTCATACTAGGTCTTTTTGAATGCGATGCTTGCGTCTGTGAGGTCAAGTTCATAGATCTGGTTCACATCAAAATCGATTCCCAGCTTTTCGTATTCTTGCTCAGTCAAGAACAGGATGACCTTCGGGAAAGCGAATTGGGGTTTCTTCGTAAGAACCGGCATTTGTTGCTGCAATACTTGAACGATATCTTGGGCCATCCTCGCCTCCTCAGTTTGAGGCTTTATCGCGAATCTGGGGATCCGATGCTCTTCAATGAGTTCTATGCGCTTCCCCAGATTCCCCTGAGGATCCCGGATCGATTCAATCCTTTGGACGCGCACACGCACCATGCTGATCACGCAACTACCCATCCCTACAATCGGTTATAGCCTTTATGCATTTCTGGTTGATGATTCTCCCCGACGGTGAACAGAAACTAGAAGTCATCCTAATCAATCGGAGAGCAGAATCTTGGCGCTCACTCCATCTCGATGGTTGCCGGAGGTTTCGGTGTCACATCGTAGTAGACACTCGAAACGTTTGAGCAAGCTGCAAGAATCCTTTCTGCTGTTGAATTCAAGGTGCTCCACGGGATTTCTGAGACGCGCGCTGACAAGAAATCGCGAGTCTGAACTGCTCGCAAGGCAACCACGTAGGGCTTTCTTACTGTTTTCTCTTTGATAGCGTACAAAGCGCGAGTGAAGGGCCGATTTTCTCTGAGGATTTCTTCTTGGAGGGCGACCAAGCTTCTGATCGGTGGCTGGAAAATGTTGCGGTCTTCGGCCACTACTTTCATTGCTGCTATGTCTCCATAACGGCGTTCCCCACTCCTTACGCCTGTGGCTTTATCGTGAAAAACGCTTAACGAAACATTTCGGGATGGAACATTGAGAAAATGGCTCATCCGCTCTTTTATCTGCCGAAGTCGGGGGTAATCGGAAACCTCCATGTTGTCGATGATGGCTGCGAAATACTGGCTAGGCTGGTATTCAGCGAGACTCTCTTCCGCGATTGCGGTGGCCTTCTGGAGGGCTTCCAGTTTGTCAGCTCGCACTTCTCCGACGACTCTCACTGAAAGCCCAGGTCCTGGGAAAGGTTGTCTCTCAGACATTTCCGCAGGGACCTTCAGGAACCTAGCGACCGCCCTCACCTGTGGCTTGTACAAAGTGAGAAGCGGCTCAATGATTTGAAATCCGTACCGTTCAACGGGGTTGATTCCCACCTGTGAGAGAACGTTATGTTGCGTCTTCACGCCGCCCATGGTCTCGTCTATATCCGCCTGAATCGTCCCCTGGACGAGATGTCGAAACTTCCCTTTCTTAGCGGTCTCGCTTAGCGTTCGATAGAAGGTCTCTCGGAAAGCCTTGCGCTTCTCCTCCGCATCCGTATGCCCCTTTAAAGCAGTCAAAAAGCGTGCTCGAACATCCAGTATCTCAACCGGTAGACCTAAGGGCGGTTGGGAGAGCAACTGCGCAACCCTTTCCGGTTCGCCTTCCCGCATGAAGGCATCATCAAGTATAACACACAGCAGGTTATCCCCTATGGCTGCATGGGTGAGTGCGGCGCACGTCGTGCTGTCGACGCCGCCAGAGACTGCGATTAGGACGCGCGCGTCGCCGACGATCTCTCTTATCTGGCCTACTCGTTCGTTGATGAATTTCTCCGGATCAAACTTCGGCAATCTCAGTCGCTCCTTCCAATCAACTCATGCGCCATCTTTTTGCTTATATAAATGCCGCTTCGAGGCATTCTGCGTATGCCAGTTACTCGGGATATGATCTTTGCTGGCACAGGCGCTCTGAGCTCCTGCAGGTCTCGGAATCTAATGAAAGACACGGTCTGGCGGGTTTGCAGGAAGCTTAGGTATTCCTCGTGAGATCTCAAAGAGGCTTCATGACTGTGAGAACGCCAAAGATCCTCCGCATCTCCAGTGACACGCTGCAAGAAGGTGGCATATCCGCGGATTTCTTTGTGCGGTCCTGTTACGTAGAAAAGGACGATCTTAGCGTTTTTCGGCCCCACAAGCCCTCTGCGGACAAATGCTTGAGTGTCTTTCCCAGCTTCCTTTTGGTCACACAATCGTCGCCACCATTTTTCCTTAGCCAAAAGGATGTACGCATATCTTTCAGATGGCATCCAAAGCACCAGACTAGTATTTTGGCGTGTAAAAGCTACAATAGTTGCTCTTATAAAAGCGGGGGTCTGCCCAGAACCATCTGGAATGGTCCGAGCGATTTCTAAGTTTCACTAAAAAACAATGCGCATCCAGAGTTTTTTTGTTAGATTCCTTGAAAGATTTCTGGCTTGCCCAACCTGCAAAGAACCTTGCATCCATTCCTTAGACACGTTAAAGCTTTTGTGCTCTGATGACGCCTAACAATGAAGCGTAACGTATCAAGCGACAGTCGGGGAAATTCTGTGAAACCAAGCGAGTGGAAAGACGCGGTAGTGGCATTGCGTGAGTTAGGTGTAGGCTATCAAGAGACCCTTGGCTCAATGAACACACTTGCAAAGGATCTGAGCTCAGTCAAGCGTCTATGGAAAACCGGCAACGAATCGAAACTCATCAAAATGGGTCTAGCCTTGATAACTTTCCCAGAACCCACTCCGCTAAGCGAAACACTGGGAGCGATAGTGTTGTCGTTGGGCCTTATCCAGAAAAAGAGGAGTCAATCAACATTACACATCGATGACGTGTACAACGCTTTTCAAGAATCGCTCCGAGACCTACAAA
>CAYFZQ010000042.1:0-9091 GCA_964347825.1 uncultured Candidatus Bathyarchaeia archaeon
TGTATGTAAGAATCTTAAGGAAGTAGCCAAGCCATCCCAAAAGGTTATTTTGCAGATAACGAACCAGCGCGCATTAAAAAATGATTCGAAATGATCAATCCCAAAAATAGATAAAACTCAAATCCATATAAATAGGCCAAGGTTTTTCGAGGTAGTGATCATGAAAAAGTACAGGTGCACAGTTTGCAACTACATATATGATGAAGTAAAAGAAGAAAAGAAATTCAGTGACTTGCCTCCAGAGTGGGTGTGCCCTGTCTGCGGAGCACCCAAAACCGCATTCGGGATCCTAACAGAGAAACCAGTGGAACCATTCAAAAAATACCGAACAATATCAGAAGTTCTAATCGAACAAATCGCAGAATGGGGCGTAAGATATATCTTCGGAGTGCCCGGAACATCAACTCTCGGCGTCGTTGACGCTGTACGGAAAAGCAACAAAGTAAGGTACATTCAAGTGCGCCACGAGGAAGTTGCAGCTTTCATGGCTTCCGCTTACGGTAAACTCACCGGAAATGTTGCCGCTTGCCTGAGCGTTTCCGGACCTGGAGCAACTAATTTAGCTACGGGCCTATATGATGCGGCCTTAGATCGTTCCCCAGTTCTTGTTTTATCAGGTATGGTGGCAAGGCAGTTTATTGGACCAGGATCACTCCAAGAAATCGATCAGCACAGTTTCTTTGAGCCGATTTGCGTTTTTAACAAGATACTCATGATTGAAGATCAGGTAACGATGCTAGTGACGCTTGCCGTGAAACACGCGCTTCTCGATCGAGGCGTAAGCAACATCGGAATACCCAATGATGTGCAAAAACTGCCGTGTGACAAGCAAATTCAACCATTCGAGGGCAGAATGCCTAGTCTCGCCTTTGGCGTCGAGGATTCGCTTATAGAGAAAGCAGCAAAGGCGATAGACCAAGCAGAGCGCCCGGTGATTATCGCAGGTTTCGGTGCCATAGGACAAGGAAACAAACTCTTAGAATTGGCTCAAACAATCAGTGCGCCCATAGTGACCACTTTCAGATCTAAGGGTGTTATCGACGAAGACAACGCGTTATGTGCAGGTTGCCACGGAGGCATCGGTTCAACAGCTGCTGCTAAACTCGTAGAGAAATCAGATTTGCTCATAGTAATTGGCTCCTCATTCAGTCAATATACACAGCTTCCAAAGAAAACGATGGTTCAAATAGACATTAACATGAAGAACATCGCAAGGAAGTACCCTGTCGAAGTTGGATTACTCGGTAACAGCGCCATACTAATCCCGAAACTTACTATGAAAGTGCAACCGAAACAGAAAACCGCTTATCTGGATGAAATCTCAAAGCTAAAGCAAGCCTGGAACCAACAACTCCTGCAAGAAGCCGACGCTTCGCTGAAACCGATCAGGCCACCGTACATAATGAAAGTGCTGAACGAGAAAGTCGCAGCCGACGCGGTCATCTCGCTGGACGTTGGGGAAAACTGCTGGTGGTTTGGGAGGAACTTTCAGATGAAGAAGACCCAGAAAATGGTCATGAGCGGATTATTGGCGTCGATGGGATTCGGCTTGCCAGGAGCTATGGCTGCCGCACTTGCATATCCGGACAGGCAGATTGTGTGTATTACGGGTGATGGTGGTTTCACTCAGGTTATGGGGGACTTCCTAACTGCTTTGAAGTATCAGATGCCTGTTAAAGTCTTCATAATTAACAACAAGTGTTTGGGTATGATTATGCAGGAACAGAAAATCGAGGGCTATCCCATCTGGCAGACGGAACTGTACGATTTTAACTTCGCAGACTATGCTGAGCACTCAGGCGGATTGGGAATCAAAGTCACCGAACCCACTCTTCTTGAGGCAGCAGTTGACAAAGCTTTGTCATCAAGTAAAACTACGATAGTTGATATCGACAGCGACCCCAGAAGGTTCCTGTAGAACGTCTTCAACGAATAAATTTGCGACGACTTTGAAAAGTTATCCATGTCTATCCTTGCACTGAGGTTATCTTGTAGATAACAAAAGGCAGTCGCAGATTGAGCTTGCACATAGATCGTGGCATGCATGCATGTATGCATGAACTGGGCGACCTCGTGACTCTTAATGCATGCATTTTGTTCTCAAATTCTGAAGAGATCGGTGAGTGGATAGCTTCTATTCCCAACCTCAACTTCTCGGGTTCTAAGCTGGATACACGCAAAAAAAGAAAAGGGGAAGTCTGTGGGAAGCCGCTTAGGAGACTTCTTTGGACATTTTCTTGGCCATACTGTAGGCTATGGGGAGCAGCATGATGGCGAGGGCGATGGCGAAAGCCCAGGAGATGTTGGCGACCACGTTCGTGACGCCTTCAAAGGTCGCGAAGATGGCGCCCGTGCCGACGATGAGGAAGACGCTATACAGCACAAACTTCGCAAAGCCCGCGACCGCGGTAAACTCCTTATGATCGTCGATAATCGATTTGATCAAGCCATCCGTCAAGGCGACGCCCGCTCCAATGATGACAAAGCCAAGGATCAGCGGATAGACCAAATCGCCCGCGAGAAGCATCAGATCCAGTGCGATGAGTAGGACGGCAGCGACCAACCCGACCATCAACAGGTTCTTCAGCATGTCCGCGATTTCAGCCTTCGCTTGTGGAAAGATGGGTCTCAACATGGTGCCCACCAGAGACGCAAGGAACCCAACCAAGACCGTGCCGATGATGATGATGACGATGCCGCCGAGCAGCCGCGGTAGATAGGCGGCCACATCCACCAAGAAGCTGCCGACTGGTCCACCGATCTCCAGAATCTGGATAGCCATGACAACGGACAACACCATGATGAAGGCTGTGGAGACACCGCCGACGAAGGAGGACAGATCCAGCCCAGCGGACCGAAACGCCCTCCCTGTATCTGTCTTATCGAAGCTCCGTTCGATTCCCATCTTCTCGATCAGTTTGTTCACAGCGTTGCCGACGACTTTGCCGACGCCGTAGCCGATGAGTACTACGATGATAGCAGCGATGAGTGAGGGTAGAAACGCAATGAAGTTCTCAAGCATTTGGGTGAGTAGTTCTATGATGTCTGCCAAGAATTTCACCGTTTTCTCACTCTCCTTCGGTACTCCTCATAAAACTTTTGTTGTACACCGGTGCGCGTTCGCGAAGAAGGCCCAAAAAGCGGGGAGGTCTACGCGTTCTCTGTTAGAGTTTCATTTCCTCTTTGCCAGTCTGTCGATTCAGCGGCTATCTTTTTTGCGCGTACTATCTTGTTGGGGTGGACGTTACGGGCGTCAGAAATTTTTTTCCCGAGACGCAGCTGCCACGCGCTTGCGTTTCATGATCAAGGCTGGGAGCGCGCTTCGTTCGTGCCCGAAACCACACCATAACATCAAACATAAAACCACCAATGTGCACACAGTAGCACAGAGCTCCGAAAGAAAAAGGGAAGAATCGCTTCAGTATCATTGAACTTTGGATTTGGGGAATCGTCGATTATAGAGCCGTCTGAAAGCAATTATGGCCGCTACACATACTATAATCGCAACAACAGGATAGTAGCTGGGGATGCTTGACGATTCTGCTGGCGGATCTATGTGAAACTCCAAAGCTTCATAGCTTATTGGCCCTGCGTTGTATGAGGCCTCAACGCAAACCGTGTAGACACCTTTGAAGGGTTGCCAGTGAGGGCCCTTCATGATCTCTTGAATAGTATCCTCACTCTCCCAGATGTAGACACCGTTTCCAGTCTCCATTTCAACCATGTGATCTGACCACAGTAGATCTCCGTTGGGAGCATAGATCTCAATGTTGACCTCCGCGTTTGAAAGTGGTTGTCTGGACTTGACGTCTTTTACGAGAGCTAGGATCTTGATGGTTACGGGTTCTTTGAACGTATAGTCAAATTCGCCTGAGAGTGCTATGGATAATGTCCGCGTGCCCACCATCACGTTTAGTGTTCTGTCCACTTGGTCTGTTGTTGTTGGGTCGGCTTGACATATGGCAAAGACAGTGAAGGTGTAGGTTGCTTCTTCCAGTCCTGTTGCAGCCCAGTCTTCTGGAACAGATATCTCTAAATACCCTGTGCCTGTGCTGCCAGGGTCCAGTCCCCAGAATACATAGGGCCAAAGAGTAGTCCAACGCGGGTCGATGAACAATCCTCCGGGATTGAGGAATTCGGCCGATATGTTGTAGGCGTCCCGCACGTTGCCAAGGTTTTGCACTCCAATGGTGTAGGTCACGATGTCTCCAGGTTGGGCCCAGAAGCTATCTGGCACGACGAAGAGCTGAGCCTCGTGAAATGGAAGCACTGTCATGATTCCGTGGTCGGAATCGGTAGCTTCGGGGTCGTTGATGCTTGTGGCTGCAACCGTGAATTCGTAGTCTCCGGGTGCAGTTGACCAGTGTCTTGTTGGGGTTGCGTTTAGGAACACTTGTGTGCTTTCCGAAGGCGCCAGGTCTACTGATTGATTTGAAAAGGCAAACCATGAAGGGGGTATCCCACTCAGGCCTAAGTCATAGGTGTCGTTTAAGTTGCCAAAGTTGGTTATGGTGACTGTGTAGTTTTCTGTGTAGCCAGGTTCTACCTCCAAGGAGGTAGGAGACAAGGTCACTCCCACATCGTAGAATGGCAGGCCAATGATTTCAAATCTTATCCAAACGTCTCCCTCGTCGATGCCGCTTCTTCTTTCAACTATAGTCTCACCGATGCCCCAGTTCTCATCTGGATAGAAGGTGTGGCTGTATATGCCAACAGTGTCATGATCGTCTCCAATCGAAGGCGTGTCTTCTTCCCACACGTCAATCTCGACATGTAGGAAAGGACCCACAGCTCCTAGCCGAAAAATCTGTGTGTTAATTCTCCAAGTTTCACCGTCAGCCACGTCTTCTTTAGGTCCAAAATTGTGTCTTTGAATTATTTGTTCTGGAACGGTGAGGTCGTTGAGGACTCTCGTGTGGATGAAGGGTTCGCTGTCTGTGTCCTCGTCTCCCCAGCCTTCGTCGCCAATACCTGTAACATTCAGCAATTTGACAGCGATTGGCGGTGTTCGGACCGGCACTTGTATACGACGGATTTCATAGTTGACTGTCATATCACCGTTTCGTTCTGTGACGGCTAGATAGCCGCTTCCCCAATCCAAAGGAATGAATGCTTTCCCATGTACGCCGACTAGGTCTTCTTCGCTCAAATAATTCAAAAGAGCATCCACCCCCATTTGTTCAAGTTGCAACCCAGCTTTGAGCGCGGCACCATACCCTTTGACACCCAAGGCCAATGTCTGGCCTAACCCAAACCAAATGTCGGTGAATGTCCCAATCCATTCAGGGATTTCGTCGTTATCTATAGCAGTAATGATGATGGCGAGAACATCTGATATTTCGTTCTCTCGCTCGCAGAAGATGGGTGCATCCACAATAACGGTATCACCGTCATCCGCTTCGTACCAGCTACTATCTTGCACTTTGATCGGCCAAGTAAGAATGTGGGGTATCTCTTGTCCACTCATGGCAATAGTGCTTATTTCGATTTCCCCTATCCCACCGGCCTCATCTTGGTCGTCATGGATTGTCACATTCTTTAACTCGACGACGATGTAGGACACGGTCTTTCTTCCTTGCTGATTGACAAAAGGAGGAGTGTCGGCGACTACATCAATTGATGCATCACTGCGCACTTGTGGCCCAGCATCAGTATTTACTTCGCCAGTGTCTCCACTGTCAGTACTTGAAGTGGCAGCACCGCCATCATGGTCTACGTTAGAATCAGCTCCAGCACTGTGTCGTGCAACTTGGAAAGCGGAAGACACAGTACCTACCAACGTCATCAAAAGAAGCGCAACTAAAAAGAATTTTCTCATTTTGTACTCATCTCTTTCATTTCTTTACATCTGATAATTCCGAACGGGTTATTGTTGCACCGTCTAATAAGCGTTGAAGGAACTCACTTCTAGAAGTCTCCTTCAATACTCAGAATCAAACGATGCGCGCACGAGGTCCTGGAGATAGCCCAATTCCACGCTGGAAGAGACGGTATGTATGTTCGGAGGCTCTGTGAGGTATGGTATGTCAGTAAGGCCATTTGCCCGTGGCGTCTGGGAAGACGGTGGGATATTCCTTGACACCAGGAGCGTCGTTGAGAGCGAACGAGTGCCATGTGTTGTGCGTGGGCGCCCCAAAGCAAATCTCGGCTCTTGTAGAGGTTAAATCAAATATCAAGGACCAGACGGTGCCAAAGCCCTCGGAGTAATAGTGGTCGCAGAGACCTTGCGGGAATTTTCTGGACAAGAGCGTTCTCAGGGCTTCCTTTGTGACTTCGGAGGCGGCGTTCAAGTTCGAGGCAAGTAGTTGGTAGCGTTTCTGTGATTGTCCTATAATGCCGCAGTTGAGCGCGTTGGCTTTCCTCGTCTCAGGCAGGGTATAGTGATTCGTTGAGAAGAGGCATTTGCCCTCTGAGTTGTTGTCAATGCGCTTCATGGCACGCGTCCCGTCAGCAAATTCCACTAACACCGCCTGACTGTTGCGATCCGCGATCAGGAGATTGAAGAACCCGGCCAGAGGCATCTCGTCGACGAGCATCATTGCATCCTCAACGGAGTCACAGCTCTCCAGTATGGATCGGATAACCAGATGGTTTTGGAAGCCGAGGTGCGTGTACGGGACTCCGAAAATTCCTCCGCCAGTAAATGTCACGCTAACACCATGTTCATTTAGACCATCAGCACGGCCGAACAGAAATGTCGAGAAGCCGATGTGCTTTGCCCTTCCCTTCACCCGGGTTGTACATAATCGCAGGTCTTCTTCTGTATACGCCCATTCGTAACTTCTGCCAACATACACGTGTTCGTCATCGGTCACAGACGAAAGCACTGCCACCTGGCTGCAATTCTTGGGAACACAATAAGTGGCGCTGTAGAAGGGTACGTCGCTAATTTCTACTCCCATGCTATCAGCAAATCCTTGCATCTCCTCGTTCAATCCGGGACAGTACTCTTCAAAGAAGGCCTGCAGTTCTTCGAAATCGTGAAACCCCATAGTCTTCAAATCAGGTTTTCCATCTTTCGAAATCCCTAACTGACCCAAGAATGAGGAAACGGCTCGTTCGATGCGCGTGCGCATTGCGTCCTCACTTTTGAGGATCTCCCCCTGCATCTTCCCTACTTCGTAAGGTGTGCCTTCCAGAACGATGTGCTGAAATTTCCTATTGACAAGATTGTAGTCTCGATTCATCATGATCGCCTTGAACCAGTCACGTCTAGTGGACAACACAGAGCCCCCATATAAGTTTTATAGAGCAAAGGACTCCAAATACTGACTCTTTTGGCATTTAAACGCACCTTCTATGAGAAAACGATATTTAAACTCCGATTTTTTGGTTTTTAGGCAATCACCGAGCCAGGTCTCAAATAAGATGCCCTTAAAACGAAGCGGGGTTTGAGCACATTAGACCTATAATGACGTCAAACTGCTCAGGAAACGTGAGTGAAGGCGCTACTAAACTCCCCTAGGGGCCGATAAACCCGCACTTGGGACAGCGGTAGGGCCGGCCGAATTTTCGGCACCTCGAACAACGCCAAATGAGGATTTCCCCGCAATCGGGGCACATAAATTTGGTGGCCTCTTCCCCGGGCGGAATAATGTGGTTGCATGAGCTGCAAGTCGGCATGGTAACCTCAGGTTTCTCGCTCATCATTAGCGCATCCAAGGAAAGTCGATATAGCGCCTACTCCTTTATATGTGCTATCTTTTAATGAAACTCGGCAACTTCTGATGCTCAAAAGTCAAGATGAGGCAAAGTGAAAGAGACAACCGACGTTGCGGTAGTTGGAGGCGGTCCCTGTGGCTCGTTTTCAGCGTTAACCGCCGCGAGACGAGGCGCGGAAGTCACCGTGTTCGAGGAACACGAGGAGATTGGAGTCCCCGAACACTGCGCCGGTCTCTTGAGTATCAGCGGGCTGAAACGCATACCCCTTCATATGCCTCCACAGATTATTCAAAATAAGGTGCGCGGAGCGGTTTTCTACTCACCCTCCGGCGAAGAACTCGTAGTTCGGCGTGACGCACCGGTATCCCTTGTCATTAACCGGGAATTATTTGACAAACACCTTGCGGACATCGCAAAGCAGGCGGGAGCACAGTATTTCCTGAAGTCAAAGGTGCAATCCTTGATCTTCGACGCGAACTTTGTAACTGGCATCTCGGTCCAGAGAAACGGCGCCACAACCACTGTGACATCGAAGGTTGTAGTAAATGCTGAAGGCTGCTCATCAGTCTTGTTGAAGAAGGCGGGACTCAAGACACTTGACAGGCGAATGGTGGTCAACGCCATCCAAACTGAAGCCAGCACGGTTGACGGTGTCGATTTAGATGCGGTGGAGGTCTATCTGGGGAGAGCATATGCCCCAGGCTTCTTCGCGTGGATCATTCCGAGAAAGGATGCGTCAGCAAAGGTTGGTCTAGCCACCAAGAAGGGTGACCCACGAGAGTATCTGCAGAGATTCGTGAAGCACCATCCCATCGCGTCTAAGAAACTGGAGAACGCCAAGATCGAGGAGCCTTCGCTCCACCCCATCCCCCTTGGAGGAATGATCCCTAAAGCTTCTTCAAACGGCCTCTTGGTTGTCGGAGACACCGCATCTCAAGTGAAACCAACAACAGGAGGCGGCGTTCTCTTCGGACTATTATGCTCCAAAATCGCTGGAGAAATCGCATCGGAAGCATTGATGCAGAACGATTCTAGCGACTCCTTCTTATCGCGATACGGACCACGGTGCAAGGCCCTGATCGACTCTGAGCTCACAGTGATGTTGTGGCTAAGAAAAATGCTAGACCGCCTTCCGGATAAAAGAGTCGACAAACTCGTAGCGCTGGCCCGAAAGCTGGAGTTGAACCAGTTGCTGGAAGCGTCTGGTGACATGGATTTCCAAGGACGGACACTCATGCACATGCTTCACCATCCAACGGGACTCGTGACGGCAGTCCATCTAATTCTTTCATCGCTAATTTCCCTTGAGCCTTCAGTCTCCAACTCTGGATAAGACTAGACGAGGACTTGGCGAAGGACTTAACACTTAAATCTCTTGGAGATAACAGCAAGCCGTCATGTCTGAGTTTAAATATAAACAAGTCATTGT
>CAYFZQ010000043.1:0-7016 GCA_964347825.1 uncultured Candidatus Bathyarchaeia archaeon
AAGGCATTGAGAACCAAGGATGCGGCGGCTTTCGATCGGATGATGAACGCTTGTAGACTGTTTGCATCAGCGGGCAGTATGGCTACGCGACCGGTTCTCCTTGAAGCAATGTACATGTCGATTCTGCTGCACCAAGAGAAGGCGCTGCTGGAGATAACTGAGAAACTTGACAGACTGGAAAACCAGCTTAACCAGTCTTAAGCCCATTAAGGGCTGGCTACTCGATGTATATCCTTCCGATCCCGGTGAAATGACAGTCTGGATGATAACAGAAGATGGCGAACGCGTGAAACTTACAGACGAGTTTCAGCCACGGATTTATGTTTCGGGTAAGACAGCAGATTTGGCTGAGTTGACTAATCATCTTGCGCTTAACATGTCGGTGGCGAACTGGAGACTTGTTGAAAAGTATGCGGATTTTATGGAGTACACGCGGTCAAAGGTTTTAGAGATTGCCCTGACGGATTCTCGTAGCATACCTTACTTCGCCCGTAAACTCGTGAGGTTCGGGGGGTATCAGAAGTTTCGGCTTCACAACGTGGATGTTGATAACGCTCAATCCTACTTCTATGAGAAGGAGGTGTTTCCGCTTGCTTTTGTTGCAGTTACGGTTCAGAGCAATAGGCTTGCTTACTGGCTGTTAGATTCGGTTGAACGTGTGGATTATCTGATTCCGCCTCTTCGCTTCATGTCCTTACGCGTCGAAATAGCCAAAGAAGGGATAATTCCCAGCTTTGACGACCCCATTGCCTCAATCGTCCTTGAATGCGATGAAACCAACATCACCATAAACGAACGAAACGAGCGTGAAACGATTCTGCGGTTGGTTGAGGTCATCCGGGCGAAGGATCCGGACATCATCTTCACGCGGAGAGGAGACTCGTTTCTTTTTCCATATTTGGCTCGTCGAGCACTCGTGAACGGCGTGCTTAACCGGCTAGTTTTGGGACGAGACGCCACCCCCTTGAGGACTAAGAAGCGGCGTGGAGTTACGTTCTTCTCGTATGGGCGAGTCTACTTCAAGGCGCCTATGCGGCGGTTGCATGGCCGAATCCACGTGGATGAGGCGAATACGTTCATCTATTCAGCGTGTGGACTGGACGGATTGATTGAGGTATCTAGGACTTGTCGGGTGCCTTTGCATAAGGCGGCTCGGGCTTCTATTGGAACGATTATGTCTTCTTTGCAGCTGTATCAGGCTACAAAACGCGATATTCTTATTCCTTGGAAGAAGAGCGAGACAGAGACTTTCAAGTCGGCGTGGGATCTGCTGGTGGCGGACAGGGGTGGCTTCATCTTCGAGCCCAAGCTGGGTATCCATGATTGGGTGGCTGAAGTGGACTTTTCGTCTATGTATCCCGCCTTGATGGCGAAGCGAAACATCTCCGCAGAGACTGTACTCTGCAAGTGCTGTCCCGACTCTAAGGTGAGAGTGCCTGAGCTGGGATACAACGTGTGTGAGAAGCGGAAAGGTATCGTTCCACGGACCTTACAGATGATTTTGGCGAAGCGGGCTACCTATAAACGGCTTCGGAATGGCGCTGAAGCGCCGGAGTTGAGGCAAATCTATGATCGGCGGCAGAGTGCACTCAAGTGGATTTTGGTGACGTGCTTCGGGTACCTAGGCTATAAGAATGCTCGTTTCGGTAAGGTGGATGCGCATATTGCGGTCTGTGCTTTCGGTCGGGCGGCGTTGTTGAAGACGGTACATATGGCCGAGGCGAGGGGGTTCGAGGTGATTCACGGCATCGTTGACTCTCTTTGGCTCAAGAAAGCGGACGCGTCACCCCGAGAGTATGTGGAGTTCTGCGAGGCTGCTTCAGAGGAAATCGGGGTCCAGTTGAATGTTGAGGGCAGATATCGTTGGATTGTGTTTCTGCCGTCCAGAATGCATGCGGACATCCCTGTCCTCAATCGATACTACGGCGTATTCGAGTCTGGCAAGATCAAGGTTCGGGGCATCGAAGCTGTGCGGCGCGATACGCCGCCGTTAATCAAGAACGCGCAGATGGATATGATACAGATTCTCGCTGAGGCACAAAGCGCTGGAGCCTTCATGACGAAGGTGCACGAAGCCGTGGACGTTTTGCAAGAGTATGCGGAGAACCTGAAGAACCGCGATGTCGACGTGCGCGACTTGATCATTGCAAAGCAACTTTCGATGCAGCCGGATAAGTACACGCATGACGTCTTTCACGCTATCGCGGCCAAGCAGTTGTTAAAGGAAGGCGTTGAGATTTCTGGAGGCCAGACTGTTCGGTACTTGATAACCGATGCTGCGAATAAACGGGCAAGCAGGCGTGTAACAGCTGCAGAACTAGTTGACGAGGAGACCCGCTTTGACGTGGAAAAATACGTGAATCTGTTGATTCTGGCAGGGGTGAATATTCTCAGCCCCTTTGGATATACTGAAGATAATCTGAAGGATCAGATAGTCTATGGCGAGCAGCAGACAGTATTGCCCGCGCGCTTCGACAAGAATTATTTATGACTTGTGTGCCTTCTTTGGCTGAACGGAGATGATCGAAGAAGCCCACCGGAGGGTTAGATGAGCATGGAAATGAGTTCGGTTGAACGTAAAACCATCTATTTTGAGTCGCCTGGCAGGCACAACACCGATGCCGTCTTGAGGTCGGCGAAGAAGCACGCTGCGGCTGAGGGAATTCGAAACATTGTTGTCGCGTCGACGACTGGTGAGACCGGAGCCAAAGCCGCGCAGGTCTTTAGGGGGTTCAATGTGATTGTGGTCACCCATCATGCGGGGTTTCGGGAGCCAGGAGTACATGAGTTGAGAGCGGATTACCGTCAGCAGATTTTGGACCGTGGCGCTAAGATCGCAACTTCCACTCATGCTTTGAGTGGTGTGGAGCGGGCCGTACGGAAGAGGTTTGAGACGATCGGGCCGTTGGAGCTTATGGCTAACACACTCCGAGCGTTCGGTGAAGGAACAAAGGTCTGTGTCGAGATTGTTGTTATGGCGGCAGATGCGGGTTTGGTCCCTGCGGATAGAGACGTAATAGCCATCGCTGGAACCGGGCGGGGGGCTGACACCGCTCTTGTTATGCGCCCCGTGAACACCTCACGGTTCTTTGATCTGGAGATTAGAGAGATCATCGCAAAACCAAGAAATCTCGAGAAGCCGTAGTGTCTGACGAAGTGCGCGATAGATCATCAAGCCGACGCCAGATTCTGTTGTCTCTTCTATTTAATTACGTCCAATATATCTTACCATCTTCTTGATAGGGGTCTTTCAAGAAAAACCATGGTTGTGAATCCAAAGATCTCGAAGAGTTTTCGTTTTGTGAATGAAAAGCGCGCGCATATGACCAATGATGGCATTCAGACCAGCAACAATTGCCAGCAGGAACCAATACATTGCATGCAGGCAACGATTTGGCACACTGTCAACGGACTCGCATGAATATCATGGTGTGTCAATCTCATGTGACCAGTCCTTGAATACACGTGCGTTAGAATCACAATCTTCTGTACAGCCATCATATTGTAACCTGAGAGCAAAATTGTGGTGGTGAAGGGAGGAGCGCGCATAGAATTGGCAAACCAAAATAAGCAAGCACACGAAATGTATTTTTCATAATGTGATGATAGATGGTTGCCCCTGCATTTGTTAAGAGAGTAGTCAGGACGTGTCTTGGAATAGGAAAGGATGACAAAGTTGCAATATTTGCATGGCGCCACATGCTTGATTTGGCTGAAGCATTTGCGATGGAGTGCAAGCGAACCGGAGCGCATGCCCTCATAGAACTTTCGTCTGATGACATGTTTTATGATACTGTCACAAATTTCCCGCTGAGCTACTTGGAAACACCAGACCCATTTGACCTTGCGCTGGCAGAGGTTGCCACGGCCACCATTTTCATCTCTGGTCCGGAAAACCCTGAGAGACAGAAAGGAGTGCCAGCCGAAAGATGGGTGGCATTGGCGAGAGCTGACAGACCCCATTACGAAAGAATCCTTAAACGGAAAGTTCGTATGGCCAGAGTACTATTGGGATACGTTACACCTCAACGCGCTAAAACTTACGGTTTTGATTATCAAGCGTGGAAAAAGAACGTTAGAGAGTCTACTGATGTGGAATATGAGAAGATGCAGAAACTCGGAAGAAAGCTGGCGAATGCTCTTGAGAAGTCACATGAGGCGAAGATTACAAATCCGGATGGAACTGATTTGAACTTTGCTCTGGGAGACCGAAAAGCCCGTGTCTACGATGGAATAATCGATGACGAAGACATCGAAATGGGAGCAATCTTTGCAGAATTGCCTGCCGGTACTGTTGTCGTAGCCCCTATTGAAACAAGTGCAAACGGTATTGTCACCTCCAATATTCCCTTCCCCCAAGCCGGAAGGGTAATCGAACGAATATCCCTTGGTTTCGAAAATGGAAAAGTCAAATCATTTGTCGGAGGCAAGAACATCGAAGTCATAAGGAACCTGTGGGACGAAGCAACAGGAGACAAGGACAGGATAGGATGGCTGACTCTCGGCTTGAATCCAAAGGCAAGCCCAGGGTTCTTGAGCAACCAGATAGTTCTTGGGACGGCATCTATAGGGATAGGTGAAAACAAGGAGCTTGGAGGACAGAATGATAGTGATTGGAACTCATCTGCGACCCTTCTAAAACCTACCGTGAAGCTTGATGGAAAGACAATTATCAAACAAGGAGAGTTGATGCTGTAGCAATTCGTAAGCGCGGAATTTTCTGTTGCACCTGCGGCTCCTCATCCATAGATGGTGTTGAACGGTGACTAAGAGCTCCCATTATCGCACGAATTCAAGTGAGAAGCTAGATCTGCTTCTAAAAAAAGTTGCTGCGCTTGAAGACGTGATCTTATTAGGCCCCAAGATCTACATGAAAAAGCCCATAGAAAAGTTGCCAACTTTCCTTCTGCGAGGAAAAGTGACGGTTCCAAAATCCGATGTTTTGGCTGGAGAGATTTTCAGTCTGGAAATCGAGATAGCCAATTTCGGAAGGCCGCCTGCAACGCTACACGGAATTGAAGAAATCATTCCTTGTTGTGGGATGGAATTGATGACTGCGACAGAAAAGCTCCATCCAGAGAGTTCCTATCTTGACCTGAATGGGAAAGTATTAGAGCCTTCGATGATAGAGAAACTGAGGTTCAAAGTGAGAGCCCTCGAAAAGGGCACGTTTGCAATCTCGCCACGTGTAGTATACTTGAACGGAGAGGGCGCTCAGAAGATCCTAAGCCTTGAGCCAACCACTATCGAAGTAAAGGAAGTCGTTTTGCCAGGTCGTGTAAGCACTGGATACAGGGAGTTTGACAATCTGCTTTTTGGTGGAATACCTGAAAAATATGCTGTAGCGTTGACCTCGATCTCCTGTGATGAAACGAAGCTGCTTGTCAATCGGTTCCTTGAGAAGGGTGCCAGAGAAGGAGAGATCACTTTTCTCATCACCGTGGAAACAGGGCGATGGGAGAAGCTGGCTGAAGAATTTCCCAACGTCAGTCTTTTTGTCTGTAATCCGCAAGCAGAGACCACGATGGAAGCACTTCCCAACGTAGTCAAAATAAGAGGAGTGGAGAACATAACTGATGTCACCATTCCTCTTTTTTCAGCTTTGCGCAAGCTCGGTGCGCCCAATGGCAAGCCTAGAAGGATCTGCGTAGAAATTCTCTCGGATATGCTGCTACAACACCGCGCTGTTCAAACAAGAAGGTGGCTCCTTGGACTAATTGCTGAGCTCAAATCGAGAGGATTCACGACCTTGGCAATAGTGAATCCACACATGCATCCTGCTGAGGAAGTCCAAGCGGTCCTTGACCTATTTGACGGTGAGATAGAAGTCTACGAAAGTGAGAACCAGAAATTCCTGCGGATAAAAAAACTGTATGAACAAGACTACCTTGAAAACGAATTGCCACTAAGAAAGAACAAGCTCTCCACGACTGGCGTAGCTAGGAAATTGAGGTACCAAAACTATTAGCACATGTATGTCTCATTGGATTATGAAATACTTATGCGGATACAGGACAAGATCAAAGAGAAGAAGTTCGCAAGTGTGTCTCACGCCATTAGGTATGCTTTAGAGAGATTACGAAGAGAGGAACTTCTACAAGCGCGCGACTCAGAATAGAATAGATGAAGACGTGTTGGCACGCACAGAAATATCGCGTTGATGCTATTTCCAGATCTGCCCCAAATGCTGACCTAGTTTTTCTTTCAGTAACCTTGTGAGGTTAGGATCACCTCTTCTGTACCTGTCTCGGATATCCAGCACGACTACCTTGTTTTCTACACCGGGATCTATTGACAGTATAACATCTTTGTGACTGTCTTCCATTGCAAATATTGTGTCAGCCCACTCGATCAGGCTTTCGGAAATCAAGGTCGAAGCGCCTCTTAAGGTTCCAGCTGACTTGACCTCAAAACCTTCTATGGTCTTCAATAGTTCTTCAGCCGTCGGACTTCTGTCCAAGTTGCCACTACAAACAAACAGAATCCTCTTACCCATCATATACATCTCTTCAGACGAACTTTGTTCTGGCAGTTCTCATTTAACATTTCTACAATTGTGTTCGACGATGTGACCAAAGCACGCGCGCAAAACGGTTGAAGAACATAAAGGATGGCTGTATCCAAGCGGCTTCCCGAATCTCATGGTTGCAGGCATACATAGGGATATAGGCCCTGAGACATGAGGGCTTTGAGCTTGCGATAAGCGGCAATGAATTCCTGTCCTTTATCTGCATGCATACGGAAAGGCTAAGGGGATAAGTGATTGGAAGGCGGTATATATAAACGAAACCGCAATCAGGGAAAAGAGAATGAGGTTTGGAACTTGCGTGATCTTTTAGAGGCTCTAGTTGAACATGGAATATCTCGAGGAGCAGATTATTCGGAAGTCAGACACCAGAAGCGTTTGAGGTCCTTGGCAATAGTAAGAAGAGGTGAGATGGATACAGCTAGCTCAGGCGTGGGGGAAGGGTGTGGAATCAGAGCTTTGGTTGACGGAAGCTGGGGGTTTTCGACAA
>CAYFZQ010000044.1:0-1343 GCA_964347825.1 uncultured Candidatus Bathyarchaeia archaeon
ACCCTACAAACTATCGACTTTGCGGGAGATATCACCAGGCTCTGGAAGGTCCAAACCCCACCCCCCCGCACTAGGTATGGTAAAAATGCGCGCAATCTGCAAGTTTTGAATGACTACTGTCCAAAATGCGGCTCTTGATTTTTATCCATCTTTCGTTACTCTTCGGTCAACATATCGCTTGATAGTCTCCCTTTCGTAGCAGACACGTACTTTGGTGATTCTGCCTCCACGTCCCCTCTGCCCGAGAAAGAGCCTTGTTTCGATGAGTCCACGGGTCTTCAGTTCGGAGAGTGCTGATCCGTAGCGCCGCCCATGACCATAGACGCTTCTGAAGGAAACCTTTGCATCCTTGATGATCTGCGGGAGGCTTCTCCAGCCAGCCTGTTGAAGAGCAAGCCCCTGCCTTATGTAGTCCTCTACAAAGGCTCGAACCAGACTATCGAACACCTTCCCCGCCGACTCCGACTTGAACTTGAAAAGGAGGGGCGGGTGAACGGTCACTAGCACGGCTCGGGATCTGCAGCTGCGAAACTTGCCCATGTCATCCACGTAGACGACTTTGGGACAGAAGTCGAACGTTCCTGCTTCAATAGCTTCCAATGTAATCTTGAGCGTCTCGATCTTGAGGAATTCGAGCGTCTTCCCCCTTATGTCTATTGAGCCTTTCTCGAATCTGTACTGTGAAGATCTTTTGTTCACCTTGAAGCCCTCCGGAATTATCTCGTCGACTCTAACGAGCAGACCCGAGTTTCTGGCAACGTTAACGAGGTCAAGTCTAACTTCGAATGGCTCCCCAACCTTGACGGCCTGAGGGGCAGACACGTGCGCTTGAATGTTGGCATGGTTAAAAGTCTCCAGCCCGATGGCCACCTCGTGTTCTTGAGCTGGAGCCGACACTAAAGTAGTGCTTGAGGCTATTGCAGGGGCTTCCAGTACTTCGGCAATCGACACTGCAAACTCTCGTTTTTCTTTCACCATGGCAAGCATTTTCAGCACCTCATCCCTTTTCCCAATGTATTGCGCTACCTCGAAGAGTTGCGCTGAACGATCAAGATATTTTTCGGCAAGTCTGTAAGATTGTGTTTTTGCCGCGGGACTGAGGGTTGACTCTGCGTTTCCTATGTGAACGTAGCTGTCAAACAAGTTCTGCGTAGCCTTTAGCCAAGCCGAGGCCTTCTCTAGTCCCGCTCTCAGATAGTGATTCGCGGCCGTCGCCAGATGCGTTTTGGCTTTTGAATACATTGTTGGGTCTCTGGAAATCTCGAAGGCTGTCCCTGTCTCCAGGGTTTTGCATAGGCTGCTGTTGGCCAGTGCTAGGTAACTTGTCTGCTCGTCGAATGCAT
>CAYFZQ010000044.1:1353-5260 GCA_964347825.1 uncultured Candidatus Bathyarchaeia archaeon
TTTTCTGCCAGGCTCGGCACAGGTAGGTTGTTGATTGTAGCTCTTGACGGCTCAGTGGCTCGGCGTCTGCTGTTCGTTCGAATATTTCGGCTGCAGACGCGTATTTCTGGGAACTTGCGGTATGGTCACCGTGTCTGTCCAGAATTCTAGCTTCTTCCAGACTGGTTCTACCGAGACAGTATTCCTCTCTTAACGCGGAAATTCTAACGAGCTCTGCTGCCATTTCTTTCTCGTCTCCGAGATCCATGTTTTCGATCCTGGCCTTGATAGCGCGCTTTGTTTCTGCGAAGAGCTCAGCGGCTCGTTTGAGGAGTTCTATCGCTTCTTCTGGTTGTTCCTTTCGGCTTTGGTCTTCTGCTTCTTCGAGCTGTGCCCACGCCCGATAGTTCGGAGCTAGATGATTCCACCGGCTTGTTGATTCGAGGAGATCTGCAGTCTTCTCGTAGTGCCTTTTTGCCTGTCCATATTCCTGTTCAAGGTGACTATTTTTTGCCTTCTCGATTTCCTTCCACGCTTCCATGTAAGATGCGTAATCTTGATAGAAGTCCTTGAGTTGAGGAATCTTCTCAGCGGCTGTGGTGTAACACCTGGAAGCTTGGTCGAAATTTCTGGCAGCTTCCAGAGGAGTCTTGAGAAGATCTTGGGCCTTGCCGATTGCCCAATAGGATTGGGCCATGGGAACGACCATATCTAGTTTGCTAGCTGATTCGATTGCCTGCTTGGAGATCTCGATTGCCGTTGTGAGATATTCCGGATCATTTGTTGAATTGTACAGTTGCGTTAGCAGTCTGGCATAGGAATCTTGGTAGCTTTGAAGGGCTGCGTAGTATGAAGTGAGGCCAGTCTTATCGAAGTACCGCATCATGTTGGTGCACTGTTTGAGGCATTCTTCCTTACTTGATGCTGCTTCTCGAAGGAGTGTTCTTCTGACATTCGGATCTGGCTCGATGCCAGCAAGTTCCGACCTTATTCCAGCAAGATAATTTTGCATTGCCCCGATGTTCCAGTGGTCAAAGGCGGTGCGGGCCAGTTTGTTCAGCATCTGAACCGTCTCGTGTCGGTATTCCAAAGCTTTCTCTAACTGCCTTCTCTTTGCTGAGAGGTCAGTTTCCATTTGTGCTCGGTTTTCGAGAACCTTGCTGACCACATGAAGCGTTGCCATGACAACCCTGGGGATGTCTGAATTCTTGGCCAACTTCAAAGCTTCCATGCCGGCTTTTTCAGCGAGGTCAAGAAACTCGAGTCTCTCCATCGGATCAGTCTCCCACATCGCCAAGTGTAAGTAGTGCTCTGAGTAGCCAGCAGGAGCACCTATGAACCCATTCCGGAGAGACATGAAACCCAGTGTAGAGTAGTAGTCTTGGCTTTTCTCGTATAGCTGCATGGCCGCTTCTGCTAGCTTCCTTCTCCTGTCAGGATTCTCCGTGGCAATTGCTTTGAAATAGGTCACAGATGCAGACCAGTCAAGACTTGCGGCCATGAGCTCCTTGTCCTTTGTCTGCTCACCACAGTCTAGCGCCTTTCTCAAATGCCGCGATGCGTCTTGTCCTCCCACGCTTGCTCCCAGCCACAGATGAGCCCATCCCATGATGGAAACATCGTGAATCTCTTCAGAAAGCTCTAAAGTTTTGTGAAGATATTCCACAACTTTTGAACGTTGTCTATCTATCTCCTCTAACCCTATTGTGAAAGGTGATGATTCCAGAATGTAGTTCAAACAAGTTGCCATTGTGAAGTAGGCCGAGGCGATCTCGTATAGGTTAGCACTCTGGACCAGCGTGTCAACTGTTTTTTCCCCCCACTGTAAGCCCTTCTCAGCAATGTCCTTCGCAGTCTGTGTATCCCATTCAAGCGTAACCCTGTAGAAAAACACTGGCGAGAGTCCGCTGTAGGTTCTCCCGTACCCTAACATGTCTCCAGATTCTAGGAAGCCCGCAAGAGCTCGACTCGCCAACTCCAGACAGTCATCAAGAATCCTCCGCCTTTCTGACGGATCGGATCTAAGCCAGTAATCAAGATATCTAGCCATGGCCTTGCAGCGATATATCCTCGCAGCTCTCTTGCGGGGCGCCACTGCTTTGTAAGATAGACGAGCGTCGTCGTAGGCTTCTATCGCTTGTTTTGTTCTTTCTTCGAATTCTTCCCTACTCTCAGCTTGCCTTGCAGCGTTGTGAAGGCAGATGCCAATCCTCTCCTGAATCTCGCCGGCTTGCAAAGAATCGTTTTTCTTCAACGCACGATCTAGATCGACTTTATAGAGGACGACTGCGCCAATCCAGTCATAGACCTCCTCACACTCTCTAGCCGACGTAGGCCTAAGTTTCCCCGAACGACTGTCATACATTGACCGTAGCCATACTAAAGATGTCTTAGGGCATGTGAAAAGCTTTTTGCGCGAGAATTCTCACATCTTCTTTCCCAATGTGTAGGGCGCGCGTCAAAAAAAGAGGACTGTGCACATCGTCCTAACGGTGGCACAGCATCTCAGGAGTCGGTGGCGCTCCCCACGGACTCCCCAACTCTGCTTTCGCCGCTGGTTGGGCGCGGACCGCAGGTCTTCTTCGTACTCCAGCTTTCTCCTGATCTTCGTTATCCGCAGCGCATTATAGGTCGCCAAACCCTGGACTGTCCCAAATCGGCCTGTCTGTAGGCACACCGAGATCTATCGTGACCGTCTTCGATGTGCACGCGCTGCTGCGCTCGCCGAAGTAGTCAACTGCCTGGACACGAATGGTGTGGGTTCCCGTCGCATAGAACATGTGGCTCAAGACCGAGCCCGTTTCTGGCTGAATCACCCCGTCCACGCTCCACTCGAAGGTTACCGCGTCGCCCTCCGGATCATAGCCATCGGTGGAAAACCTTAGAGTCACAAACTGGACACCGTTGTCGGGTCCCGAGATATAGTCCACTAGCGGAGGACGGTTTGAAATGTAGTACTTGAAATAGTGGACTACGTCGCCGACCGCGCCCCCATTATGGTTCCACTCGTTGAGTGCATAACGCCGTTCGTGAAAACCCCGAGGGAACGGAACCTCACGACGGTACGCGGACCAGTAATCTATCCACCCGAAGAAACCAAGAAGAGTAATAGAGTCGTCCCATTCATACGCACGCGTGCTGAACCATGTATCGCCGTTGATGAACCAGCTCACCTGTCTGTCCGCAAAGTCGCACAATCCGGGATCCTCGTGGCTGCGAGTGGCCGTGGTCGACCGTATGCCCCCGGGCGCTAGTATAAAGAAATTCCATTCTCCGGATGCGCCATGCCCACCCCAGTCGTGATCGTCCCAGATGTACGCCTCGTAGTAGATAGCAGTTATGAAGTGTGTGCCAACCCCAGGCACTGCTTGCGCAGGCGTCATGAACTCGGTGAAAGCCACAATCGGCAAAACTACCACGCTAAGCAATAAGACACCTTTCAGCTTTTTCATCATTCTTTTTCACCTCCATCTGATTTGGTGATGTCTATGGGAGGCAAAAATACTAGGCTTTTTTTTACCAAGAATAAGCTCCAATTGGAGAAGTAGAGACCGAAATAACGAACCTTCCAAAACCTTTCGAAAGATTGGGACTGAAAATTCAAGAAAACGGAAAAATGCATCCAAAGCTGCAAGTTCCAGCGGATTGTTGCCTAAAATGGACTCTTTGATTTTTGCCCATTCTGTGCGGCTTTCAGCTTAAATCGCGCGCGCTAAGCAAGATCGAAGAATAAAGAAGGAACTCCACTTAGCGAATGAATGAGAAAGTAACCCTTGCAGGCGCCGAGAAAAATGGGGATGATCGGGAGATATCACCAGCCCTGCGTGGGTTCAAACCCCACCCCCCACACTAGGTTTGGTAAAAATGCGCGCGCAAAAAAGAGGGGGATGACGTGGCTATGCTTGATTTCATTTATTTCACTTGCACC
>CAYFZQ010000045.1:0-4417 GCA_964347825.1 uncultured Candidatus Bathyarchaeia archaeon
TTCATGTACGGCGACTTGCTGAAGCTGCTCTTGGCCCTGCCCCTCGTCGGCCTAGCCAACGTGCTCATGATGTCCGCCGTGTCGTCGTTGCAGGCAGATCTTGTTCCCAAAAAGCACCGCGGAAAAGTCATCGGCTTCACCAACTTCGTGAACTACACATTAGTGGCATTGGGCATGCTAACAGGAGGGTTCCTCTACGAACACATAAACCCCCAACTGCCATTCTCGCTGCTACTCGTATGTCTAATCCCACAGTTTCTTGTCACCATCCTTCTCGTACATGAACCAGAGAAAAGAGAAGACTGAACAAGTCCATCCCCTCATGCCAAACTGCGCGCGCAAGCTCTGGACAGAGCTATGGTCTATACCCTTCTAAGATGGCAAGGGCTAGAACTGCTTGGGTGATATCCGCTGTCGTTCCCGGACTCAACGCATGGGTCGGGTCTCGCAGTCTCTTGTCCAGGTTCCAAAGCTGTTGTGTTCCAGTGCGAGTTGTCAGCCCGCCTTTGTCCAACACCTGCTCAGCTTGGGCGGAGACATCCTCGGCCTTACCTACACTAACCTTTCGCGCGATGAACGTATCAGGAACCCTAGCGAGAATTTCAAGAAACGTATGCACGGTTGCCACGTTGACGTCCTTGGTGCTTCTGAGTTGCTCGACGAAAAAGGGGTAACCCAAGTCGAATGTTATCGGATAATTTCTCACCCATTCTGAGGCAATGGAATCGTAGTCAGCTGCTATTTTGAAGACGTCAAACAGAGTCACGTGCTCCTTCAGTATCCTCTGTTTCGAGGTCGGATCTGTTACATCTAGCTTAGGAACCTTGCCCAAGGCGCTGGGATTGGCAAGCGCTATGGCCTCGTATACGTCGACAGCATCGACAGGGGTAGTGGATTCAACGATCAGCTTCAGGTTCTCCCTGAGCCTAGAGAGCGAAATCTTCCTTTCCGCCAAGGTCATTCCAGCGGCAATCGCCAATGGTGAAAGCAGAAGGATAGATCCCAAAAGAGTGTTTCCCCCATTCTGCCACTGATCTACGCTCCTCACGGCATCCTTAGCTGCCTTTCCAACCCCCGCATGGGTCGGAGCGATTTCTTCCCTGGAAACCGCGATTCCCCGTTCTGCTGCCTTTCTGAAGTGAGAGGTCACAGCCACGGCTGACGCTAGGAAGTGTTCATATCTGGTCCCTGTGAAGTCGGCGGTTCGGTGAACATTCCCAGGCTTCGGATAGGCACTGACCTCGAGCAGAATGGCCAGCTCCAAACACCGCGAAACGTGATCAGCTATTTCCTCGGAGGACCGCAACGCCACCTTTATCCAACCTGCAGACTGTCGAACACGTCTCCCCATAGTTCTAATAAAAGGCTACGGTCAACGCATCTCCTTTTTGACCACCCGGTCAAGACGCAAACCTCGTGCAACTTAAATACATCCTGTGTAAAAAACTACACAAGGCCTCAAAATAGCTGGTGAGTAACAATTATGGGCTCTTTCAGATTGTCAACACGCGATGTGGCTTTTGTCGCAGTCTTCGCGGCTCTCTCGGTAGTTATAATCAAAGTCGTCCCAGGTTTCCCGATCATTGGCTTGTCTGGTTCGAAAATCGAATTTGATGCTGCAATAGCTCCAACCTATGGGCTGATTATGGGTCCTTATTTAGGCTGCCTAGCTGCTTTCATCGGGGGTATCGTTCTTGCCAACGACTGGTGGACTGTGCTGACGTCTTTCGGCCCTGCCGTATCAGCCCTTGTTGCAGGACTGCTAACACAAAAGAGCTACAGATCCAACAGTAGTAGTCTCCCAGGCTGGGCAGCTGCTGCCATCGTAGTGGGGTTACTAATCTCTGGATGGTATGCAACTTGGGTTGGTCAGCGGGCTTTGTTTTATCCAATACTTCACTTCGCAGGTCTGGCGGTGATTCTGGTCTTCCGAGGACGCATTGCCACAGGGTTCGCAAGTGATGAAAACTCTCCAAGGGGATGGGAAATGAAACCAAATTATATTCTCCTCGGGATTGTCGTCATTGTACTAGCATACATTCTTCCCAAACCCTATTTAGAAGAGATCGAGTATCTTCCCTATCTTTCTCTTCCACTATACTTCCTCGGAGGCATCTTAATACTCCACGGAATCTTCACAGGCGAAGAAGGCAAAGTGAACTTTGTGGCTACTGTCAGTCTAGCAAGCTACTGCGGCATAGTCGCTGACCACATGGTTGGAAACCTAGCCTTCATAAGCCTCATCGGCATAGCCTTTCGACCCGAAGACGCCCCAGCCCTCTTCATGACAGTTTTGCCGATCTCAGTAGTTGAGCGATTGATATTTACAGCCATTGCAACAATATTTGGTGTCGGTCTAATACTTGCTCTCCGCAGATCTGGGCTATTCGCTAGAAAGCCATAGCACGAAGTATAAACAATGAATCCAAAGGCTCGCGAAGGAGACCTACTCGAAACCAAAGATAACATTATTTTCGACGTCAAAGGACTGGTGCACCCGCCACACAGAATTGTCGCCTTCCCACGCTACATCCCAGATCCAGACGGTGACCGAACAAGAGATGGAAACACCTATCGAAAGATCTATTCCCTTTCCAAGCGTTACGACATGCTCAGAAAAAACCTCCCAGAGTACTTGGTCCACGATCAAGTTTTTGACACACACTTGTGCGAGATCCCGTTCAAGGACATAAAACGCCACTACAAACCTGCAGATCGGTTGAAAGACCTTCTACAGAATAAAGACAGTCTGGACGAAGCCGAAAGTCAAGCCTTAGACTTCTTGACGTTCTTGAGAGAACATTCCAGCGTATCCTGGAACAAAATCGGCATCTCTGGATCTATTCTAGTGAGACTTCACAAAGAGAATTCCGACATAGACCCCATAGTTTACGGTTCAAAAACCTGTCAAAAAACCTACACAGCATTGGAGGCCCTGTTGAATGACGACGAGGCACCTGCAAAACCCTACAATCTTGAGGGTCTGAAGCAACTGTTCGCTTTTCGTTCGAAGGACACAGTCATACACTTCGACGACTTCGTTCGAACCGAATCAAGAAAGATAATGCAGGGAAAATTCAGAGGAAGAGACTATTTCATCCGCTTTGTGAAAGACTGGAACGAAATTCAAGAAAACTACGGGACGATTCGCTACACGTCTCATGGGTACTCCAGAATCGAAGCCCGCGTTGTGGATGATTCAGCAGCGACATTTACGCCGTGTTCCTATAAAATTGACCATGTGAAAATCCTAGATGGCCCACGTTTCAAGCTGCTTGCGGAAATTGCGTCGTTTCGAGGGAGATTTTGTGAACAAGCCAAGACCGGCGAGACCGTGATTGCGCAGGGTAAGGTAGAGAAAGTGCAGAAACAAGATGAAAGCGCACACTATCGACTGCTCTTGGGAAGCAGAGTTTCAGACTACATGATTCTCGTCTGAGATCACCGGTTCAAGACTTTCAGAGTCTGCTCGTAATATCTGGGTGCATGTGTCAGCGTAATCTGGTAGAACGTATCTGTCAGCGTCTCGACTCGCTCAACATTCCCCTCCACGTACACTTCCTCATCGCGCCGAACCTGCAGCCTAAACTCTTCAACATAGGACAAAACCCTTCGGAATCTCTCGACGTTGGGACCTTCCAGCAGCTTGATCAGTTCGACCTGATAAATCGAAGGAATGAAAGGCGCATCCGCGTCATCAACTACCCGGACAATAGCCTTCACCCAACCCTCTCTCGTGATCTTCCTGAACGATCCAAACTCGTTCCAAATCTCGTTCCAGCACCTCACAGGCTCAAACTCTATCTTGATAACCCGGCCACTATTCTCATCATCGAGCAACGCATAGATCCCCTTTCTCTTCTGATGCCAGAGAAACTCTTCCGGATCATAGTTCACGAAGCGCCAGCACTTTCCAGCCAGAACTGCTTCACTAGCGAACTCGTTTCGTAGTGAACCTTCTCGGTAGACCTCTCTTAGAGTCTGCCGAAGCGTCTCCAGCTTCCCCCGGCCATACACAATGAGATCTAGATCTGAAAACTGCGGATGATGAAACCCATGTAGGATCGAGCCGAAGACGCCAAAATCGCTTCCGGACAGGTTGGAGTTGGAGATGATCAACTTACTCACGTTGTGCATTGCCGTTAGTAGGTCATCTGACGGCGGCTTTACAATCAGTCGACCATATTCCTCGTTTGGTCTTCGAACTTCGGCAATATCTGATGACCGCACGCCCAGGAATCGCTCTTCCAACGGGGCATACACAATGCTATAGCGCGGATATTCCTCTTCAACGAATTGGAAGCCCTCATCGGCGTAGAACTTGTAATATGATGGCTCTTCAGTTCCGCGTGGGGCTTTGGGATTCGTTGATTGATATATGGTGGAAGGCGCATACTCGACATCGCATACGTATCCG
>CAYFZQ010000046.1:0-4113 GCA_964347825.1 uncultured Candidatus Bathyarchaeia archaeon
ATGTGGACGCCTGCGACGCCCTCGGCAAGATACCGTTCGATGTCAAGAAGCTCAACGTGGATCTGGCATCCTTCAGCAGCCACAAGATCTTTGGACCAAAAGGTGTCGGCGCGCTCTACATTAAAGAGGGGGTAACACTCAAGTCCATAATACACGGTCAGCTGAGCACCCAGAAGCTCTGGCCTGGACTGGAAAACGTTCCTGGAATACTTGGGTTCGCCACAGCACTAGAGCTCACGCTGAAAAACTTTGAGCAGTATACGACGCACATGAGCAAATTGAGAGACAAGCTCATTGACGGAATAGTTGACTCGGTGGACTCTACATTGTTGAATGGCCCTAAAGGTTCTCGACGTTCACCGGACAATGCAAATGTAAGCTTCTTATACTGCGAAGGCGAAGCATTGACTGTGGAGTTAAGCTTGAAAGGCATATACGTGTCAAGCGGCAGCGCGTGCACTAGTCGAGTGTTAGAACCGAGTCACGTGCTGCTAGCCATAGGCCGCAGATATGAGGAAGCCCATGGAAGCGTCCTCATGAAGACTACGCCCTTCCACACAGATCCAGACATCGAGTATGTGTTGAAGTGCTTTCCGGAAGCGGTTGCCAGAATTCGATCTCTAAGTCCGCTCAAACCAGGGAGTGCACAGAGTGTCTAGCCGGATTCCGCTGATCTACGATCCCAAGGTTTTGGAGCTCTTCAGAAACCCCAAGAACCTGGGCAAAATGGAGGATGCAGATGCCGAAGCTCTAGCCGGAAGCATAGCCTGCGGAGACATGATCGCTATGTACCTCAAGATCGATGAGGACACGCAACGAATATCTGCTGCCAGCTTCGAAAGCTACGGCTGCGCCGCCAACATAGCAGCCTCAAGCATACTGACCGAGATGATAAAAGGGAAGACGCTGGAAAAAGCGTGGAACGTCGACTGGAAAGACATCTCTAGTGAACTTGGAGGCCTCCCTTCTGTGAAACACCATTGCGGAATCCTCGCTATAGGAGCCCTGCGAAGAGCCATAAGAGCGTATTTCAAAGAGAAAACCAAACCCTCTTGGATGCCTGAAGCGCTTACTCCAGATGAGAAACACGCTCTTGAAGAGGAGAAACTCCTGGAGATATTGACGAAAAGAGTTCAAAAGAGAATGGAAGCCCGCTCGAGAAGAATCCGAGAGACGAACGAAAGCAAGTAGAGATAGCTTTGGGACGCACGCATTTTTATCAACAGGAAACACGTGAATTGAATAGTCTGTGGGCTGCAGTCTCTGCTATGCCTCTGATTGAGGACTAAGTGTGAGACCTACTACTGGACATCAAGATACTACGCAGGCAAAATAGATGTGCAATCTCTGCTTTCACACTCTTGAATAACAGCGTTTCTTTCTGGGAACCAGAACGATTTTGTTTACCAGAATTCTTTCTCCAACTCATTTTTGCATTGGAGAATCAAAAACCTAGCGTGCACTCCATAGAAATATGAGATTGGCGTATACCTAGATGTTTGACGCGTGTTAGATACAATAATGAGGATTCTAGCTGTCACTACACAGTCAGAAGAGATCCTAACCATTTCGTCAGAGCATGGCTTTTGAAATGTGGGACAGGTTATCCGACAAGATAGGGGCAATCCTAAAGGGAAGAGAAGATTCTCCAGAAATGGTCCTAAATACCAGAACTGATAGTGTCGATTCGGCCCCCTTCCAAATGGAACACAGCATAACGCCGTCCAATGCACAAGCCGTGGACAAGCATCTCAGAATCATGGAAGTAGAGCGGGAAATCCTCAGTCATGCCATTCGCCGTATCTACGAGAGTGAGGCCCACGGGAAGATAAGCAAACCGGAACGCGAGCGCCTGGCCCAAAGATACAAGGAAAGGATGATGCAAGTGAAGAACACCATCGAGCGCGATCAATCCATGTTATCCCTTTACAACTTGGAGTGTGCTCAAGCCGAACTAATGGACCTGTTCAACAAGCACCTCGTTGATCTAGACGAGAAAATAAAGAGCCTGAAGGCTGACCTCGGCGTAAAACCTACTCCCGCACCTCCATCCCCAAAGGAAAAGACGAAAAAACGCAGAACACAAAAAAGGAAAAAACGTTCTCGCCGCAAAGAAAAGACGAAAGTTGACGAGCGAATCGAGAAGATACAGGCGGACGTCGACAAGGCCCTAGGAAAGCTGGAACAGATAGAGGTAACAACCTAGCCAGTTCCACAGGAAGTACACGTCCAACAGCGTGAATGAGTTTCAGGCAACGACACATTATCTTTTGCCGATTTCATCTGCCGTCTAGACCACACCCAATTCATTCAGCGTTGTCCTCGCCGGTACTCCCTCTTCGTTCCATTTCATCATGCCATAATACATCGTCTTAGCGTCTCTGAGTTCCGCAGGATTGACACGGTTCTATGCGCGCGCATCCGCAATAGAGTCAACACATATATCGAAGATTGGTCATACGCATTCAAAAATCAGTTCGGCAGTCCGACGGGTAGACCATGGTGAATATGTGATGATTTCTGCAAACCCCTTTGGCCAGTTTCGAAAGGGGTGCACGAGAGCCTTGGAGAAAGCACTGAGAGCTCAATATGCCCGTATTTCAGTTCCTTCCTTTATGCTTGAGCCGCCGCCTGATCCGCGGTTTGGCGAGCTATCCTCAACAGTATGTTTTGAACTGGCCAAGCAGACCGCCGCCAAACCAAGCGATATGGCGAAGAGAGTTGCTGCCGCTATCGACGGGCCACCTACGCCGCTTGTAGAATCAGTAGAAGCGGCAGGAGAAGGATACATAAACTTCCATGCTAACCTTGCAGAGCTTTCTTCGTTGACTCTAGAGTCCGCGCGAGCTCTTGATAGCAGATACGGATGCGTTGAGACTGATAAGCCGACGAAGATCATCGTCGAGCACACCAGTGCTAACCCGACCTCGCCCATTCATATTGGACAGGCGAGAAACCCTGTGCTGGGTGATGCCCTTGCCCGTATCTTGAAGGCTCGTGGACACACCGTTTTCCGGCACTATTACATCGATGATGTCGGTCGCCAAATGGCAGTCATAGCCTATGGCTATGCGAAGTTAGGTAGACCCAAGCCAGATAGGAAGCCTGATCACTTCATCGGGGTCATCTATGCAATAACGAACTGTTTGATAGAGATTCAACGGCTCAAGAAGGAGGTTCAACAAGCAAAGGAGCATGCCGCAACCGATGAGCTGGCGGAGCTACAACGGGAGTTGGATAAATGGGTGTCCGCCGCTGCTGATCTTGAAGGAAGATTTCCGCATCTTTTCAGTCAACTTCTGGAAGAGATCAAGAAAGACAAGGATCCGCGATTCGTAGTGGATGATCATATTCGACGTTACGAGTCCGGCGACGACGCGGCAAAACAATCGATCAGAGAAGTCTGCGAGCTATGCCTTCAAGGGTACCGCGAGACTCTCGACAGAAACAACATCCAGTTTGACTCGTGGGATTGGGAAAGCGACTTTGTATGGAATAGTGACGTCCAACGGATACTCAACCGATTGAAGAAAACACCCTACGTCTTTCAAGTCGGAGGCGTACTGGAATTTGACGCTGATAAAGTTGCTGAAGATCTCGATCTTAAGGGAACGCTCGGCTTGAGAGAGGAGTATGAGGTCCCTACGCTAACCTTAGTAAGATCAGATGGCACCACGCTCTACACAACGCGGGATATTCCGTACACTTTCTGGAAGTTCGAAAGGGCAGATAGGGTGATCAACGTTGTTGGAATGGACCAAACCCTCGCGCAACTGCACCTGAAACTCGCTCTGTATGCCTTGGGCGCCTTGAACCTTGCCGACAATCTGGTTCACTTTGCGTACAACCTCGTCCGTCTTCCAGGTTATCGAATGGAGAGCCGAACGGGACGCTACGTAACCTTTGACGATGTCCTGGACAAAGCCATCGACAGGGCGTACGATGAAGTCTCCAAGCGGTCTCCCAACCTCGCTGAAGAAGAAAAGCGCCGGATCTCACAACTCGTAGGCATTGGCGCCGTAAAATACGCCTTAGTCGAGGTTGATCCGATGAAGCCCGTTGTCTTCACTTGGGACCGGGTTTTGGACTTCGAGAAAAACAGCGCCCCCTACA
>CAYFZQ010000047.1:0-3534 GCA_964347825.1 uncultured Candidatus Bathyarchaeia archaeon
TACATAAAGCCCCGTGATGACCGCTCAAAATTATGCGAAGCATTTGACCTGATGTACCATTGGATCGAACTCGCCTCAGGCGGAACCCGGGTTCATTCTAAAAACCTCTTGGTGAAAAGACTCAAGGAGAAGGGATTAGACCCTGCAGCATTCAAGTATCACCTAAGAGTCTTCGACTACGGAATGCCGCCTCACGCTGGATGGGCTATCGGTTTATCTAGGCTCGTCATGGCGTTAACCGGCAAGAACAACATACGTGAAGTAGTGCTTTTCCCCAGAGATCGTTTTCGACTCACGCCCTAGCAGCTCTCATCAAGGTGGAAAATCCGCCAACCAAAATCGCCTCTGCATCTCAATCAGACGCGGGAGCTAGCTATTGAGCGACACCTTCAAAAGACTTCTTCACGTGATAATTCGTGGAGATTGCCTCTGAGAAGAAAGAAACCAAGCATCGCATACTGGTTGCCAACAAAGAACATTCGCGATCCCAACCTATATCTAAACATCACCAATAGATGCTCCAACAACTGCTATTTCTGCCTTCGAAAGTTCAGAAACGGGGTTGGCGGGTTCAATCTGAAACTACGAAGAGAGCCCGCCTCAAGCCAAGTAGTCACCGAATTGCAGGAAATCATCAACCAGGGACATTGGCACGAAATCGTATTCTGCGGTTTTGGAGAACCGCTAGAAAGGCTCGATTGCCTTCTAGAAGTTGCTGGTTGGGTGAAGAAGTATCACGGGCACACGGTTAGAGTCGATACCAACGGGCAAGGATGCTTGCTAAACAAGGGAAGAGCCGTAGTACAGGAGCTGAAAGACGCTGGTATCGACAACGTAAGTGTAAGCGTGAATGCCCATGATGAAGCGACATACAACCAAGTCTGCAAACCCACGTTCAACGACGCCTTCGACAACGTGTTGGAGTTTGTACGAAAAGCCAAGAAGGGACTGCTAGAGACGGAGATTACAGCAGTAGCCCTTCCGGAAGTAGACATTCCAAAGGTCGAGGCAATAGCAGATGCCGTAGGGGTTGGGTTCAGAGTAAGACAGTATGTACCGGGTTTTTGGTAGTGGAGTCACTTGCTACCAGTGCTCATGCGTCCGACGGATTTTCTTTCAGCTTTTGCGAGCAGACTTCACAAAAGCCTTCCACCGTCAGTGCCGGAGTTCTTAGCAGCCCTGGATACATGAGGTCGATTGGCTCCAGATGATGCTGCAAGCCTCGGCTGTGGCCCAACCCGTGAGCTACGAGCTTGCGAGACTGGTCGTCGTGCACCCGGAAGAAGGAGACCACTCCCACCGCGTCAATAACGTAGTCATGAACGAGGTACATGGTCCTCTTGAGATGTTTTCCCTCAAAGGAATGATACATGGCTACTATAGGATCCTGAGTGAGTCCCAACAAGAGATCTGTTGATCTATGTGCGTCTTTTCTGCTTCGGACTCTCCTGGTCAGTTTCTCAAAGAGAAAGGCTCCAGTCGATTCCCCACAGATTTTTATCGTAACATCATGCTCGAGCCCGAGTTCGCCCAGATATCCAACCTCAGTCCACGTCTCTTTCGGGAAATACCCTCTCGCATCCTCAGTGATCTTGATCAAGTCCGTCCCATCCTCTGGGGCCGAGTTGATCGTTAGGACGTTCATAGAATGCATAATTAATACGGGGGAATGGAAGCATATAGTAATAATTACGATTTCAGATATATTTCGTAAACCGAAGAGGTAAGCAACCTTGAAAGAGCTATTCCCAAGGAAAGCTTGCTACAAGAAAGCTACGGCTAGAAGCCTGCTGTTGTTAGGTCTGTCGGTTTCATGAACTCCCGGAGTACAACCGTCGCATAAGAGCCTCGGTGCAATGTGAAGCTCAAGTTCATCTTTCGCTTTGAGAAGTGCACGGGATCTTTGGAGACTTCATTGACAGAAGGGTCTAGTATTGATGCTAAGATTGGGCGAATCGTTCCTGCCGCGCTAATCTGAGGAATGACAGGAATGCGGAAGTCTTCAGGTCGAACGCCTTCCGATGCTAGAATCTCTCGCTCAATCTCACCTTGGACGCCCCCCGAAGGACCTTGTTTGAATCCGATCAATGGAATACCGAGCCGCACCTTGTTCTGTGCCCTCGCGTTTTTCATCGTGGAGAGAGCCTGCTCAGTTACTTGCCTGAACGCTCCTGTTGTGGACCCGTGATCTCCACGTTCTGCGGCGTAGTCTCCAACGTACGTGTCTGTTAGGGAAAGGCGTCGAGTTCGTTCACTTAAGGCCTTGTTGAAGAGGTATGACTGGTAGGCGTGAACGAAAAGCCTGAGCAGTTTTAGAGGCAACCGGCGGAAAGCTCCCAGGAAGTCGTTCGGTCTCTTCGCCAAGTGCCAGAGCATGGACCGTTCGTACTTGAGGCTTTTTGGAAAATGGCGGAGTGCTGTCTCAAAGTCTCGGGTTTCCTTCAGCTGGGTTCGGGCCTCTCGTGATTTGGGATGTTCATGGGAGCTGGGTTCGGCGAGGAAAGTCAGTGCTGCTTTGGCCCAGTCGCCTTGTGTAATGAGACGGCCTACGAGGTGGGTGATGGGTCTTATGGTGCCGAAGCGTTGATGACCGAAATAGTTTGGCACTCCTCCGAGGGTGCACAACTCCTTCTGGACCTTCTCAGCGCGCTCTTCAATGATGGAGCGGGAGTGCGATATGGCGCGTATTGTGATGCGGAAGCCATTTCCCATCATAGACGTGGTGAGGAGCTTTTCGTCCGCGAAACGGGTCGGATAGAGAGTAATGTCGTTGATTCTGACCTTTGAAACTTGGTCTGGCATCATTCTGCTGATGCTGATATGCTGCGCGGTTAACGCTTTGGCATCTTTCAAACCTGCGATCCGAATTCGGTCACGGTCGATACCTAGACGCTCGGCAACCTTTTGGGTCGCGAGCAGTGTGTCCCAGTTTCGCTTTACTAGTACACAGACTAGATATCGTCCTCTCCCGACCGGCTGCTGAATCTCGCTTGGCGTCACCGTGGCTCTTGAACCGTCAGCAAGGATCTCTTCCACTACGAAGTCTTCAGAAAAATGACGGATTTTTCCCCCGATCCCGGGAGTTTGTGACGCGTAAATCTCGATTCCGAGCCTCTTCTCGAGCTCCGGGACACTCACAGGACCTGCCTCAGAAAAGACTGAGCGTACCTGTTATTTTGTCCACCTTGCTGGACGGTGCTGGGCCGATCCCCAAGCAGGTCACGGTAGCTGGTGGCAACTCGGTCAGCCCCCGATCGGTGATCAACGCACAAGGCAGCCTCATTTCTTTGGCTTCTCTCTCCAATTCCGTGAGTTCTTCCGCCGACCCTGCCTTCACCGCGATTTTGCATTGACCCTCCCTCAACCACGCACGCCACCAGTCAGAATTTCTCTTTCTCGCTTCCTCCGCCGCCGCGACTGCCGCATGTCCAGCTTGGGCAGCTATCTTTCCTCTGCTCATGCCAAGGTCCGTGCGTAGAACAATGACTTGTTTATATTTAAACTCAGACATGACGGCTTGCTGTTATCTCCAAG